>DBOA01000218.1:6084-10628 GCA_002299195.1 Sphingomonadales bacterium UBA658 | reverse complement strand
GCCGGCCCACGGTCGGATTGATGTGCGCAAGGCTCAAGCGTGACGTAAATAACGCTGCCGTGCGCCGCAGAACCAGCCTGCGCCAGCGCCATGGCTTCTGCATGGGGACGGCCCCCCTTTTGAGTCCAGCCGCGTCCAACGACGATGCCTTCCTTGACGATGATACAGCCAACCGACGGGTTCAGCCCCGTCTGGCCAACGCCACGTTCCGCCAGCGCCAAAGCTGCGGCCATGAAGCGGTGATCAGCGGTGGCTATTTTTTTGCTCCCGCAGCAGCGTCTTTGGCTTGTGCATCTTTTTGCGCACGCTCAAGCTGGGCCTCGCGCTCAATTTCTTCCACGTCCATCCCGACCGCGCGACCGAATGCTTTATAGGCCTCTTTCTCGCGGGCGCGCATTTCGTCTTTTCGCTTTTGATATTCGGCAATCGCCGCTTTCGATTCTTCGATCGTGCGCGTCGCGGGCCAGCTTTCGAAATAGGTCACGGTTGGCGGCGGCGGCTTCGCCTTTTCAAGCGTATCGATATAGAATGTGTAGATGATAATCGCCGTCGGGACACAGGCAGCGAGAAACAGCCACGGACTATGCGTGCCCGTTGTGCGGAAAAAGCTGATCAGATCTGTGCCCGCAGTGCGCAGCGAGACATCTTTAAAAAACGACATGGTTATCCAATAAGGCGGACATCGCGCGATTTCCAGTGCCTGATGTAAAGAGGCGCGGCTTATCGGCCACTTCGGAACGCGTTTGTAATGGGGTAGCGGCGATCCCGCCCGAAGTTTCGTGTGCCAAGCTTTACCCCCGGGGGTGCCTGCCGCCGTTTATACTCCGCCAGATAAAGCAGCCTTTCAATCCGCACGACGGTGTCGCGATCAAAGCCTTGGGCAACGACCTCATCAACCGAGCGCTCTTCCTCCACCAAGGCATGCAGCATTTTATCAAGGACGGGATAATCCGGAAGCGAATCGCTGTCTTTCTGGTCCGGCCGCAATTCCGCGCTGGGGGGCTTGGTAATGATATTGTCGGGTATCACGGGGCCGTCCCGACCCAGACCAATGCGCGGCTTATGCGCATTGCGCCATTCGGAAATGGCAAACACTGTCATTTTATAGGCATCTTTTATCGGGTTATAGCCACCGGCCATGTCGCCATAAATCGTGGCATAGCCGACGCTCATTTCGCTTTTATTGCCCGTCGTCAAAAGCATATGTCCAAATTTGTTGGACAGGGCCATTAACGTGACACCGCGAATACGCGACTGAATATTCTCTTCGGTAATGTCGACATCGCGGTCGGCAAAGCTGCCCGAAAGCATATCGTCGAAAGCGCCAACTGCCGGTGCAATCGGGATCGTATCAATCCGGCACCCAATCATTTCCGCGCATTGCGCAGCATCGTCCAGACTGGATTGGCTGGTATAGCGGCTCGGCAACATGACACACCAGACGCGATCAGGTCCAAGCGCATCAGCGGCAATGGCGGCGCATATCGCACTATCGATGCCGCCCGACATGCCCAACACGACGCCGGGAAAGCCGTTGCTGTTCACATAATCGCGCAGGCCCGTGACCATGGCGCTGTAGATATCGGCGGGATGGTCTTCCCAAAGCGCCTTTGGCCCATCGGCACATTGCCAGCCATCGTCACCGCGCGTCCAATGCGTCATGCGCAGATGCTCTTCCCAGTCGGGCAAGCGGTGCGCCGCCGCACCATCCGCGTTCAGGACAAAGGAACTGCCGTCGAACACCAGCTCATCCTGCCCACCGACACGATTTAGAAACATTAGCGGCAATCCGGTTTCGCGCACACGGGCGGCGAAAACCTCTTCCAAACGCCGGTCATCCTTATCGATTTCATACGGGCTGCCGTTGGTCGAAATCAGCAACTCAGCGCCGCGTTCCTTCAAATGGAGGCTAACCGGGGCGAGCCAGCCATCCTCGCAAATCGGAACGCCAATGCGCACGCCTTTGAACAGCATGGGTTCCGGCATGGGGCCAGGTGCAAAAATCCGCTTTTCATCAAAGGTTCCGTAATTGGGCAGCTCATGCTTGTAACGCACGGCAGCAATCTGACCGCCATCGAGCAGCGCGATTCCGTTGTACAGCGCGCCATCGTCGAGGAATATCGAACCAACAAGCATGGCGGGCCCACCATCCGCTGTCGCCTCCGCAAGCTTCGCAAGCTCCACCGCAGCGCGCGCGGCAAAGGCTGGCTTCAACACCAGATCCTCGGCCGGATACCCAATCAACTGCTGTTCGGGAAACACGATCAGGTCGGCATCCGTCGCTTTTGCACGCCATTCAAGCATCTTGCCGGCGTTACCTGCCAGGTCACCCACGCGCTGGTTAAGCTGCGCCATTGCAATATTGAGCCGATTTGTCATTTCACCACCCTATTGTCCACAATGTAGCGGGGCAAGCCGATTGTCAGGCCAGTCGTGCGTCGCTAAGGCGTTTGGCGAAACTTTGGCGCGCGATTCAAAGCTCAGGGGTCCGGGGACACGCACATGAAATTGATGACAGGCAACAGCAACCTTCCTTTGGCGAAGGGCATTGCAGATTATATGAACTTGCCGCTGACCGACGCCAGCGTGCGCCGTTTCGCCGACAATGAGATTTTCGTCGAAATCCATGAAAATGTGCGCGGCGAAGATATGTTTGTTATCCAATCGACCAGCCACCCAGCCAATGACAATTTGATGGAATTGCTGATCATGATTGATGCGTTGCGCCGTGCATCGGCAAAGCGCATCACCGCGGTTCTTCCGTATTTCGGCTATGCGCGGCAGGATCGGAAACCGGGGCCACGCACGCCCATTTCGGCGAAACTTGTCGCGAATCTGATTACCCAGGCTGGCGCTGACCGCGTGTTGACCGTGGATTTGCATGCCGGCCAGATTCAGGGCTTTTTCGATATTCCAACCGACAATCTTTACGGCGCACCTGTCATGAGCGCGGATATCTTGGAGCGCCATGGCGACAAGAATATCACCGTCGTATCGCCAGATGTTGGCGGCGTTGTCCGCGCGCGCGCGCTGGCAAAGCGTCTTGATGATGCGCCTCTGGCGATCGTCGATAAACGCCGCGAAAAAGCCGGTGTTTCCGAAGTCATGAACATCATTGGCGATGTTAAAGACCGTTTTTGCATATTGATTGACGATATCGCGGACAGCGCTGGCACGCTGTGCAACGCGGCCGACGCGTTAAAAGCCGCCGGCGCCTCCGACGTCGTCGCCTATATTACCCATGGTGTATTGTCCGGCGAGGCTGTGAACCGGGTCAACGCATCCTCACTGCGCAAGCTGGTCATCACCGACTCCATTCTCGCGTCCGACATTGCCAATGCCAGCCCCAAAATACGCCAACTGCCCATCGCACCATTGTTGGGCGAAGCGATTAAGCGCATTGCGGATGAAAGTTCCGTCAGTTCTTTGTTCGACTAATGACACCGGCGGACATCCTTCTGGCCAATCGTTTGGCCGAGGCAGCCGGCCAAGCCATCCGGCCCTTTTTCCGATCAGCCTATAGCCATGAGGCAAAGGCCGATGCGTCCCCGGTGACCGAAGCCGACCGCGCCGCCGAAAGCGCCATCCGCCGCATTCTGGATGCCGAGTGCCCCCGCGACACGATCATCGGTGAGGAATATGGCGAAAAAACCGGCAGTTCGGGCCGCAGCTGGATTATTGACCCGATCGACGGAACGGTAAGTTTCATGGCCGGGCGCCCGATATTCGGAACATTGATTGCGCTGCTCGAAGACGGCTGGCCTGTCCTTGGTGTCATCGACCAATGCATCAATGGCGAGCGCTGGGTCGGCGCTGCGGGCTATCCGACGACACTGAACGGAAATCCCGTCACGACAAGAGCATGCACCGCGCTGAATCAGGCCACGCTGGCAACGACGGGGCCACAATATTTTACGCAGCATGACGGCGATCATTTTATGGAACTCGCCGCGCAAACAGCACATAAAAAAATGCTGTTCGGTGGCGATTGTTACAACTACGCCCTGCTCGCCAGCGGGCATATCGACATCGTCGTCGAAGCTGGCTTAAAGCTGCATGATTTTGCTGCCTTAATCCCCATCGTAACGGGCGCAGGGGGGATGATGAGCGATTGGTCGGGGGAGCCACTACACGGTGCTTCCGACGGCCATATCATTGCGGTGGGTGACCCAGCCAGGCTTGATGACGTGCTCGAAGCATTGGCGTGCCAACACTAAAACGCAAAAGCCCATTTCGTTTCATGTGATCCGCAGCGCCGCTTCCCAGCGCGCGATCTTGGTCATTTGCTGCAAACGCTTCAGCGTTCGGGCCACATTACCGGCATTAAGCTTGCAATCGGGCGCGAATCCGGTTAGGCGCGCCCCTTCCGAATAAGCAGGCTGGCCAATAGGGCTGCCATGTCGGCTTGATACGGACTCAACAAAGGAGACCAAAATGCCCAAGCTCAAGACCAAGAGCGGTGTGAAGAAACGCTTCAAAATCACCGCAACAGGCAAGATCAAGCATGGCGTCGTTGGAAAACGGCACCGTTTGAGCAGCCATAA
>DBOA01000218.1:0-5773 GCA_002299195.1 Sphingomonadales bacterium UBA658 | reverse complement strand
GTTTGAGCAGCCATAATGCCAAGTATATCCGCCAAAACCGTGGCACCAGCGTGATCTCCGATCCCGATGCCAAGACAATCAAGAAATGGGCGCCATACGGTCTGTAAGACTGCGCGTACGTTTTAACGAAAAGGATATAGATTATGGCACGCGTCAAACGTGGTGTGACCACCAAAGCTAAACATAAAAGAATTTTAGAGCAGGCGAAGGGCTATTATGGCCGTCGCAAAAATACCATCCGCGTCGCACGTCAGGCGGTCGAAAAGGCCGGTCAGTACGCATATCGCGACCGTAAGGTAAACAAGCGGAACTTCCGCGCATTGTGGATCCAGCGTATCAACGCCGCAGTCCGCGCCGAAGGCATGACCTATGGCGTGTTCATGCATGGCCTGAAGCTTGCTAACGTTGAACTGGACCGCAAGGTTCTTGCCGACCTCGCGATGAACGAAGCCGCGATGTTTAGCACGATCATTGCGCAGTCGAAGGCAGCGCTCGCGAAAGCAGCATAAGCTCCTAAAACTTCGATATTGCGCAAAAGGGCGTGGGCGGCACTTGCCGTTCGCGCCCTTTTGCTTATTCAGGCGAACCATGATGACAGATATTGCGACACTCCAAACCGAACTGATGGCAGCGATTGATTCCGCGGATACGCTGGATGCGCTGGAGGCTGTTCGGATATCCGCCCTTGGTAAGCAAGGCAGCGTTTCCGCGTTGCTCAAGACGATGGGGGCGATGTCGCCCGATGAACGTCAGACGCAAGGCCCGATCATCAACGGTCTGCGCGAAAGCGTGACAGCGGGGCTGGCCGCGAAAAAAGCCGCCTTGGAAACAGCCGAGTTGAACCGGCGTCTCGCAAGCGAATATGTCGACATGACATTGCCTGCGCCCGAAACACCGCGCGGCACAGTGCATCCGGTCAGCCAAGTGATGGACGAGCTTGCCGAAATCTTTGCCGACATGGGCTTCGCCGTTGCCGAAGGGCGTGAGATCGAAGACGACTGGCACAATTTCACCGCGCTCAATATTCCCGAAACACATCCTGCCCGCGCGATGCATGATACATTCTATTTCCCCGACGACATGGCGCGCGAGGGCAGCAAAATGCTGCTGCGCACGCACACATCACCGGTGCAAATCCGCACCATGACGTCACAGGAACCACCAATCCGCATTATCGCACCTGGCCGCGTCTACCGCAGCGACAGCGATGCGACGCACACGCCGATGTTCCACCAGATCGAAGGGCTTGTCATCGACAAGGGCATTCACCTTGGTCATCTGAAATGGACGTTGGAGACATTTCTGAAAGCCTATTTCGAACGCGAGGATGTCGTCTTGCGTCTGCGTCCAAGCTATTTCCCGTTCACCGAACCATCGGTTGAAGTCGACGTTGGCTATTCGATGGTCAACGGCAAGCGCGTCATTGGCGGATCGGAAGGCTGGATGGAGGTTCTTGGTTCCGGCATGGTCCATCGCAAGGTTATCGAGGCCTGCGGGCTTGATCCCGATATATGGCAGGGCTTCGCCTTTGGTACCGGTGTCGACCGGCTTGCCATGCTGAAATATGGGATGGACGATCTGCGTGCCTTCTTCGACGGCGATAATCGCTGGCTGCAGCATTACGGATTTGACGCGCTCGATGTTCCGACGCTGAGCGGAGGAGTAGGCGCATGAAATTCTCACTGTCATGGCTGAAAGAGCATCTCGATACCGACGCCGATATGCAGGCCGTTGCCGATTGCCTGAACCGTATCGGGCTTGAGGTTGAGGGCATCGAAAACCCGGCAGAAAAATTGTCCGCGTTCCGCATTGCAAAGGTGCTGAGCGCGGCGCCGCATCCGCAGGCCGACAAATTGCAAGTGTTGTCCGTCGACGCAGGCGGCGACCCGCTTCAGGTGGTCTGCGGCGCACCCAATGCACGCGCAGGCATGCTTGGCGTATTCGGCCCAGCTGGCGCAGTCGTTCCCGCAAATGGCATGGTGTTGAAAGTTGCGGCGATCCGTGGCGTCGAATCCAACGGCATGATGTGTTCGATTGCGGAGCTGGAACTGGGCGACGATCATGATGGCATCATCGAACTCGCCGCCGACGCGCCGGTGGGGAAAGTTTATGCCGATTGGGCTGGTTTGGACGACCCCGTTATTGATGTCAGCATCACCCCCAACCGTCAGGATTGCATGGGCGTTCGCGGCATCGCGCGTGACCTCGCCGCGGCTGGCCTTGGAACATTGCGTCCGCTGAACGAAGTCTACCGCATCAATTTGGACGCACCCAATGAAGGCAGCGAACCCACGCCGGTGGTGCGCACTGACGACGCCGCAGGCTGCCCTGCGTTCTACGCACAAGCTGTATCGGGTGTGCGCAATGGCGACGCCCCCGAATGGATGCGCAGCAAGCTGAAAGCCATTGGCCAAAAGCCGATTTCAGTGCTCGTCGACATCACCAACTTCATATCTATCGATCTTGGCCGGCCGTTGCACGTCTATGACCGCGCGAAGCTGAATGGCGCGCTGGTGGCACGCAAGGCGGTCGATGGTGAAGACATGGTCGCTCTCAACGGCAAGACTTACACGCTGGATTCGACCATGACCGTCATCGCTGACGACAGCATGGTGCATGACATTGGCGGCATCATGGGTGGCGAGCATAGTGGCGTTTCGGAAACGACCACGGATGTTCTCATCGAGTGCGCCTATTTCGACCCTGAACATATTGCGCGCACCGGACAGAAGCTGGCTTTGACCAGCGATGCGCGGCAACGTTTTGAGCGCGGCGTTGACCCTGCGTTTCTGGAAGACGGATTGGCAATCGCGACCAAGCTCGTGCTCGACCATTGCGGCGGGACGCCAAGTGCCATCACTAGGGCGGGCGCTGCACCAGTTGCGCCGCGTAACATTTCCTATGACACGCAATATTGCCAGCAACTTGGCGGCGTTGATGTTGCGCCGGAGGAACAGCGCAATATATTGGAAAGACTGGGCTTTTCGGTAAGCGACGACTGGCGCGTTACCGTGCCGACATGGCGTCGTGACGTCGATGGCCCCGCAGATATTGTCGAAGAAGTCGTCCGTATCGTCGGCCTCGACAATGTCGTGTCCGTACCATTGCCCCGTGCAGACGGCGTCGCCAAACCAACCGCAACGCCTGTCCAGTCGCTGGAACGTAAAGTGCGCCGTGCAGCGGCGGCACGTGGCTTGAACGAGGCGATCAACTGGTCGTTCCTGCCGCAAAAGGCAGCGGACGCATTTGGTGGCGGCACATGGAGCCTTGCCAACCCGATCTCCGAAGACATGAAGGTCATGCGTCCTTCGCTGTTGCCGGGATTGCTGTCAGCCGCGCAGCGGAACATGGATCGCGGCGCATCATCGGTACGGCTGTTCGAAATCGGACGACGTTATTTTGCTGCGGCGGATGGCACAAGCGACGAGCGTCTAACGGCGGGAATCGTGCTGGCGGGCGACAAATCCGTGCGCAATTGGGCGACGGGCAAATCAGCAAAATTTGATGCTTTTGATGCCAAAGCAGAGGCCATCGCGTTGCTCAAGGCAGCGGGTGTCGCAACCGACAGCCTGCTTGTGATGGACGATGCCGGTGCGCATTATCATCCCGGACAATCGGCGACATTGCGCATGGGACCAAAGAATATTCTTGGCGCTTTCGGCACGCTGCATCCGGCAACGGCAAAGGCCTTTGACCTTGATGGCAGCGTTGTCGCGGCGGAAATCTTTTTGGATGCGATACCGCTCAAAAAAGCCACTGGCTTTATGCGTCCGGCCTTCACACCGCCTGCATTGCAAGCCGTTACCCGCGACTTTGCGTTTCTGGTTTCCCAAGATACGCCAGCCAATGATCTGGTTCGGGCCATTAAGGGATGCGACAAAGACAACATTGTCGCAGCGCGTTTGTTTGACCGTTTTGCCGGACAGGGCGTACCCGACGGGCAAGTCAGTCTGGCGGTTGAAATTACGCTTCAACCCACCGACAAAAGCTATGGCGATGATGATCTGAAACTGATTTCAGACAAGGTCATTGCGGCCGCGGCCAAACTGGGCGCGGTGCTTCGCGGATAAAAAGAAAGGCCGGGTATGATGACCCGGCCTTCTTTTTTCAACGCGCTTTCGCGCAGATTTTTAGAACTTCACGCCAGCGGTCAGAAACACCTGACGCGGGTTGCCGTAGAGACCAATGCTCCAACAATCATCGGGCGGATCAAAGCCGCCGCCCTTGCCGAAGTTGCGACTATCGCCGCCGACCTTCTGACAAACGGGTTGAAGCGATAATCAATCATCCCTAAGCCGCGCGGTATGACGCTCAACCGCCGAACCTTTGCCATTATCTCCCACCCCGATGCGGGTAAAACAACGCTGACTGAAAAGCTTTTGCTTCAAGGTGGCGCCATTCACTTGGCCGGCGAAGTAAAGGCGCGTGGTCAGGCACGCCGTGCGCGTTCCGACTGGATGAAGATCGAACAGCAGCGCGGAATTTCGGTTACGTCATCGGTGATGACGTTTCAAAAAGACGGCATTGTCTTCAACCTGCTCGATACGCCGGGACATGAAGATTTCTCCGAAGATACGTACAGGACTCTGACTGCGGTCGATTCTGCCATCATGGTCATCGACGCGGCAAAGGGTATTGAGCCCCAGACCCGCAAGCTTTTCGAAGTTTGCCGCCTGCGCAGCGTTCCGATCATCACCTTCGTCAACAAGGTGGACCGTGAAGGTCGCCCCGCATTTGAGACGATCGATGAAGTCGCTGATGCGCTGGCGCTCGATGTGTGCCCTATGAACTGGCCGGTGGGCATGGGCGGCGAGTTTGAAGGGCTTTACGACTTTAACAGCGGTCGCCTGAGCCAGCCATCGGGCGACAGCAAGGCATTTGAAGGCAAAGTCAGCGACCATGCCGGCCTGAATGCGACAAGCCTTGAAGATGTGCTCACGCCCGCGGGCGTAGCGCGGCTGCGCGAAGAGGCGGAGCTTGCGCAGGCTGGATATTCCGAGTTCGACCTGACCGCGTTCCAAAATGGTGATCTAACGCCAGTTTATTTCGGCTCCGCGCTGAAAGAATTCGGGGTGATCGAACTCATCACCGCTATCGCCAAATATGCGCCGCCACCGCGCCCGCAACCCAGTTCAAAGGGCGACATTGATCCGTCTGAAAAAGAAGTCACGGGCTTCATTTTCAAGGTGCAGGCCAATATGGACCCGCAGCATCGTGACCGCATCGCGTTCATGCGATTGTGCTCCGGCACCTTCAAACGCGGCATGAAGCTGACGCCTTCGGGGCTTGGCAAGCCGGTTGCGATTCATTCGCCGATCCTGTTTTTCGCGCAAGATCGCGAGATTGCCGACAGCGCAGAACCCGGTGATATCATCGGCATTCCAAACCACGGCACCTTGCGCGTCGGCGATACTTTGTCCGAACGCAATGACGTGCGCTTTACAGGACTGCCCAACTTCGCACCGGAAATTTTGCGCCGCGTTGTGCTGCGTGACCCCACGAAGACCAAGCAGCTGCGCAAGGCGCTGGATGACCTGAGCGAAGAGGGCGTCATTCAAGTCTTCTATCCGGAGATCGGCTCAAACTGGGTAATTGGTGTTGTCGGACAACTTCAACTCGACGTTCTGATTTCGCGGCTTGAGGCGGAATATAAGGTCGATGCGTTTCTGGAGCCCGCACCATATGACACCGCCCGCTGGCTCATCGGGTCGGACACGGCGCTGGCGCAATTCATCTCGTTCAATGGCGGAAACATGGCGAAGGACCGCGATGG
>DBOA01000209.1 GCA_002299195.1 Sphingomonadales bacterium UBA658 | reverse complement strand
CACCCACTGCCCGACCTTGCCTTGCCAACTGGCAAAGCTATCGGGTTCCCCGATGGGATATTGGGCTGCCGCTATACGGACCGACGCGGTCACAGGTCGCGCATCCAGAATTGCATGGCATGCGCGCTTTCGAAATCATCGCCCAGATCCTGCCATTCGAGCGTTCCGGTCAAACCGGGCACCGGCGCATAGCCGCGGGCGCGCCAGAATGGATGCAAATCGCGTGGTGTTTCGGGCCGCATCGGATGATCGTCAGGGCGGACCACCGCGCAAAAGGCGGTTTGACGTGCCCCTGCGGCGCGCGCTGCGTCTTCACGCGCGTCGAAAAACTGGTGCCCAATGCCTTGCCCCTGATATTGCGGCAGCAGAACGGATTCCCCGAAATAGAATATCTGCGCAATATCCAGTCCTTGGTCACAAAAGGGATTCTGGATGTCTGCCTTCTGCCCCTCCAATGGAGACGCCGTAGCCGCGCCGATGATGGTCCCCCCGTCCCGGGCGACGACAAGCACCGAACCCGGTTCGCGCACAAATTCCGCCATATAAGCGGCTTCATACTCTGCACTGCCGTCATACAGATAGGGCCAGCTGCGAAAAACCCGGATCCGCAGATTAGACAGCGCCGGAATGGCGGCCCAGCGCTCCTCGGGATCCGTCAAGGAACGGACGTCTACGGTCATGAAACCTGGGCAATCCAGTCGGCAAGATTATAATAGACCGAGACGCGTGTGATTTTTCCGTCCGCGACCTCAAAGAAACCGCCCGCTGGCAAGCTGTAGCTCTGGCCATGCGCGGCAGGAAAGCCTTCATCAGCCACCTTGTAAATCCCGTCGACGATGAATTCCGCCGCCGCGCGCTTGCCGTCTTCGCTGGTCATAATGACAATATCACGCAGCTGTTCACTATAAGCATGGTCCATGCGGCCAAGAAATGCGCGAAAGGCCAGCTTGCCGGTTTCACGGTCCCCTTGATTGATATCATGCGCCACATTGTCATCCAGACATGCCAAGATTGCTTCAACATCCATGGCATTGAATGCAGCATAATATGCGCCAATCAGCGCCGCCGTTTTTTCACGCGTGTTGGGCATATATCATTGTGTCCTTTAACCTGATGAATTGCATAGCGATTAAGTCAGCGAAGCAAGGATTGTCCAGTAAGATAAATTGTCCAGACTTTCATAGGATTTTGAAACTCTGTCGCAGCGGACAGCGATCAAAGGGGCGGCCGCCCTTGACTCAGCGCTCAACCCTGCTAATGCCCGCCTCGTTCGGTGGGGCGACGGCTCCACCGGCAACCGTCCGAGACAGTTGGTGAACGGAATTTGCCGTTCTTAATTTCCAGCCTAGACGGGGATAGAGATTTCAGGACTGGCTTTTGCCATCCTTCGCCACCGCTCCCGATTTTAGATCGTGTGAGTTCGGCATGAAACTTCCCCACGGACTGAAGTCAGCGGATCGCCCAGCCGGGTGTTTCGCTTTTCGTGTTGGATTTTGTCGGCTTGCCGGCGAAGTCTGAAAAAGGAGTAATGCATGAACCGTTCTGAAAAGACCGAAACAGTTGCATCGCTGAACGCCACTTTCAATGAAGCGGCGGTTGTCGTCGTCACCCGTAATCTCGGGCTGACGGTTGCACAATCGACCGACCTTCGTTTGAAGATGCGGGATGCTGGTGCAAGCTATAAGGTTGCCAAGAACCGTCTTGCCAAAATCGCTCTTGAAGGAACGCAATATGGATCGGTAGCTGAATTGCTTACCGGCCCTACAGCGCTCGCTACATCGTCGGATCCGGTCGCAGCTGCAAAGATTGCTGTCGAGTTCGCAAAGACCAATGACAAACTTGAAATTGTCGGCGGCGCGATGGGTGACACGTTCCTTGATGTAAACGGTGTAAAGGCGCTGGCTTCGTTGCCATCGCTCGACGAACTGCGCGGCACGCTTATCGGGCTTATCCAAGCACCGGCAACGAAGCTTGCACAGCTGTCGACCGCACCTGCTGCGAAATTGGCACGCGTTTTTGGTGCCTATGCTGACCAAAAGGCAGCATAACTTTTTTGAATTAAACCGGCTGCGTCCCATGGTTTTAACCGGCTGGGCGGGCCCTACAGATATGACAGAAAATCGGAGTGTTATTTAAATGGCTGATATTGAAAAGCTCGTAGACCAACTTTCGGCATTGACCGTTCTCGAAGCGGCTGAACTTGCTAAGGCTTTGGAAGAAAAGTGGGGCGTTAGCGCCGCTGCTGCTGTTGCTGTTGCTGGCCCTGCTGCCGCTGCTGCACCAGCTGCTGAAGAGCAGACTGAATTTGACGTTATCTTGACTGGCGACGGCGGCAACAAGATTGCAGTCATCAAGGAAGTCCGTGCGATCACCAACCTTGGTCTGACCGAAGCAAAGGCTCTTGTTGAGTCCGCGCCAAAGGCAATCAAGGAAGGCGTAAACAAGGCAGAAGCCGAAGACATCAAGGCGAAGATCCTTGCAGCCGGCGGAACCGTCGAACTGAAGTAATTCGGTTTCCCTTACGGGATATAAAATGGGGCGGCCTAGCGATAGGCTGCCCCTTTTTTATTGCCGCGCGTTCGCCATCAATAAACACACATATTCCGGCCCTTTTCTTTTGAAAAGTCTGCAGGTTGCGGGCAGTCATGGCGCATGAATAGCAACGCCGACCTCGCCGCCCTGATTCGCAATATTCCGGATTATCCCAAACCGGGCATCATGTTCCGCGACGTCTCCAGCTTGCTGCTCGACGCACAGGGCTATCGCACGACCATTGACCGGCTCGCGGCGCTGGTGGACCCGGATACGCAGCTTGTCGCGGGTATTGAGGCACGCGGCTTTATCGTGGCATCTGCTCTGGCTTATGTGCTTGGCCTCGGCCAATTGATGCTGCGTAAGCCGGGCAAGCTGCCCGGCGATAAAATCGGCACGGATTACACGCTCGAATATGGCACCGACCGCATTGAAATGCATGTCGGCCATGTGCAGCCTGACCAGAAAGTGCTGTTGGTTGACGATTTGATTGCCACGGGCGGCACGGCACTGGCTGGCGTTGACTTAATCCAACAAGGCGGCGGCAAAGTTGAACAAGCATTGTTCATCGTTGACCTGCCCGACCTTGGCGGCGCGGCCAAGTTGCGTGCCCAAGGCGTTCGGGTCGGATCGCTGATAGGTTTTGACGGCGATTAAGCGCGCCACAAAATTCCGTTTAGTTTTGCGGATAACGCGCAGCGCATGTCTTAATTTTTGACGGCTCAGGCCGCGTCCCGCTGACTTCAAAGCGGGCGATATATCCGCCCAGTTTCAATTGCTCGGTAAAGCCCGTCAAACGATAGCCCACGGCATCAAATTCGCAGAACAGCAGCTTTGGCGGAATACCGTGCTGGGCGGTAGGGCGATCGCGGTCAACGACAATGACTTGTCCGCCCTTGGCGAGCGCAGGCCGCATACGCCATAGGAACGCATAAGGCTCGGCTATTTCATGGTACATATGCACCATGAAAACGCGGTCAAAGCTGTTTTCTGGCAAACGGGGATCATCCAGAGCGCCTTCCTTGATGGCAACATTATCGAGCTGTTCGCGCGTGACCCGCGCGCCAAGTCGATCAAGCGCATCCCGATTGATATCCTGCGCAAGCACGCGCCCTTTTGGCCCGACACGGTCCGCCAGGCGGATGGTGTAATAGCCCTCGCCTGCCCCGATATCAGCGACCGTGGTCCCAAGCTGGATCCCGGCCCAATCCATCACGAATTCGGCCTCACCCGCTTCATCACGCGCTGCTTCAGTCGAAAATTCGGTATCACCCGCGGTGGACACCACACGTTCGGCGCGCGGAAATGCCTCTGCGCTCTCGCTTCGTTCGTCTGCGGTGCCCGCTGGCGAGCAGCCGCTCACAAATAGCAGTGGAACCGCGATGATGGCCAGAAAGCTCAAACGGGCGTTCCTGCGCATCCTCAAACCGTCTTACGCGTCGGCCATAACGGCTACCGGATTGGTAGCCTGTCGATCGAAGTTCAGGAAAACATCCTTCACCCAATGTGGCAACGGAATTGGGCGATGTGTGTCGAGGTCGACATGCACGCTGACAAGATCAACTGTTGCGCGCAAATCGTCGGAACCGTCTTCGGTAATGCCGTGAATTTCGACAATTTGAGTCATGCTGGTCCGACCAGTCGCAACCGTGCGCGCCATAACCTCAATAAGCTCGTCCGGCTTGATCGGCGCGAACCATGTCACAGTTGCCTTTTTGACATGAAACTCCAACGGCGCGCCATCGGCATAATCGCGGAATTTCGCCGCGCGCCAATATTCGGTCACCGCAACATCGGCATAATCCAGATAGCGCGCGTTAAAGACGACGCCTTGCGCGTCCGTCTCTGACCAGCGCACGCGGAAACGGTGATGGAAAGCAAACTCGCTCCGCGCCATGTCAGATTGCCTTTGATTGGCCAGGGGTGTTGACCCCCATCGATTGCAGATACCGCTTCACGTTTCGTGCGGCCTGACGCAGGCGATGCTCGTTTTCAACCATAGCGATGCGGACATAGCCTTCGCCGTCTTCGCCATATCCCACGCCCGGCGCGACCGCGACCTTTGCTTCGGTCAGCAGCTGTTTGGAAAATTCAAGGCTACCCAAATGCGCAAGCGCAGGTGGCAAGGGTGCCCATGCGAACATCGACGCCTTTGGTGCGGGAATGTCCCAGCCAGCACGGCCAAATGCTTCGACAAGGATATCGCGGCGTTTGTGATAGAGCTGGCGATTTTGTTCGACGATGTCTTGCGGGCCATTTAATGCCGCGCACGCCGCCGCCTGAATGGGCGTAAATGCGCCATAATCGAGGTAGCTTTTAACGCGCGTCATCGCTGCAATCAGTTCGCGATTACCCACCGCAAAACCGATACGCCATCCTGCCATCGAATAGGTTTTGGACAATGACGTGAATTCAACCGCAACGTCCTTGCCGCCCTTCACCTGCAGTATGGACGGGGTCGGGTTGCCGTCAAAATAGAGTTCCGAATAGGCAAGGTCGGACAATATCCAGACCTTGTTGTCTTTCGCCCAAGCGACCAACCGTTCATAAAAAGCCAGATCGACGGTTTCTGCCGTCGGATTGGACGGATAGTTGACCACCAATATCGACGGCCGCGGGACTGTGAACGCCATTGCGCGCTCCAGCGACCGGAAATAATTTTCATCGGGCGTCGTGGGTACGGACCGAATGGTTGCACCGGCGATGATGAAACCGAACGTATGGATCGGGTAGCTCGGGTTCGGCGCCAATACGACGTCACCCGGCGCAGTGATAGCGGTTGCAAGGCTTGCAAGGCCCTCTTTCGAACCCATCGTGACCACGACTTCGGTTTCGGGATCAACATCAACGCCAAAGCGGCGCGCGTAATAATTGGCCTGCGCCTTACGGAGCCCGGGAATACCTCTGGAAGCCGAATAGCCATGGGCATCGGGCTTTTGCGCGACTTCGCACAATTTTTCGATGACATGCGGCGGCGGGGGCAAATCCGGATTGCCCATGCCCAGATCGATAATGTCCTCTCCCGCACCACGGGCCGCCGCACGCATCGCATTAACTTCGGCGATGACATAAGGCGGCAAACGCTTGATGCGGTAGAATTCTTCGGACATTGGCTCCCGTTTCCGGTTAGTTGATTACAGAGCCACCCTCATGCGCGAAGTTTTCGTGCTTTTCCATAAAAAGCTTTCGGTCCGCGGATTAGCGCGGCCGATTGCCTTTCGCCTTGTGCCGTACACCATGCTTTGACGGTGGTGGCCCATCATTGCGGAATGGACGCACACCGTCACGGTTCGATCCACCACGTGGTCCACCGCGTGGCGGGCCATCACCGCGAGGTCCATCGCCGCGTGGATTGACGCCCAATTGGGCACGCTGCGGACGAGCACCATCGCGGCCCCCGTCGCGACCCATGCGCTTATTCTCACGCGCAGCTTCACGTGGTGGGCCATTGGCTTGCACGATCTCAACATCATTGTCTTCGTCATGCCCCGGCTGCGCGATTGCCTTGGCAAATTTTGCAACAGCGGCAGCCGCGATACCCACATGGGTTTCGTTCGCGGCAATCCGGATGGCACCAATGTCGTTCTTGGTCACACCGCCGCGGCGGCACAGCAGCGGCAATATCCATTTTGGATCTGCGTTGTTGCGGCGGCCAACGTTCAGCTTGAACCAAACAGAATCATCAAATCCGGCGCGATGGTCATCACGTGGACGTTCGCGCGTGCCGTCATCCAGCATGTCTTCTGCCTGTGGCATTTTGGCGCGATGGACACGGACAAGTGCAGCAGCGATGTCTTCAGCCGACATCGTTTCGAGCAGCTTTGCACCCAATGCACGATCTTCATCTTCAACTTCGACGGGTGTCAAAAGTGTTTCGAGAAGACGTTCATGGTCCTTGGCGCGGATATCTGCGGCAGTCGGGACTTTAATCCAGTCTGCCTCAATCTTCGCGCCGCGCAACATCGATTCAACGCGCTTGCGGCGCTGATAGGGCACGATGAGAACGGCAGTCCCCTTACGACCCGCACGGCCGGTGCGTCCGGACCTGTGCTGAAGCCCCTCGGCATCGCGCGGCAATTCAACGTGGACCACCAATGACAGGTTGGGCAAATCGATACCGCGGGCGGCAACGTCGGTGGCAACGCATACACGGGCACGGCGGTCACGCAGCGCCTGAAGCGCGTGATTGCGCTCGGACTGCGAATGTTCACCCGACAGCGCAACGACATTGAAGCCGCGCTCGGTCAAGCTGGCATGCAAACGGCGCACATTTTCGCGCGTCGCGCAGAACAGGATAGCCGTTTCGGCCTCATGCAAACGCAGCAAGTTCACAACCGCGTTCTCAATGTCCGGTGGAGCGACCGTTACAACCTGATAGCTGATGTCGCCATGGCCGCGGTCTTCGCCGACGGTGGAGATACGCAGGGCGTCTTGTTGGTAACGCTTTGCCAGCGACACGATTGGTTTCGGCATAGTGGCCGAGAAAAGCAAAGTGCGGCGGCCTTCGGGCGTCGCGTTCAATATTTCTTCGAGTTCTTCGCGGAAACCCATGTCGAGCATTTCGTCCGCTTCGTCGAGAATCGCGACTTTCAACGCCGACAGGTCAAGTGCGCCACGCTCCAAGTGATCGCGCAAACGGCCGGGGGTTCCGACGACGATTTGTGCGCCTTGATTCAGCGTGCGGCGTTCTTTTGACGCGTCCATGCCGCCAACGCAGGTCGCGATGCGGACGCCAGCCTTGGCATATAGCCACATGAGTTCGCGGCTGACCTGCAGGGCCAGTTCGCGCGTTGGAGCGATGATGAGTGCGGCGGGTTCGCGCGCAAGGCTGACCAGTCCACCATCAAGGATTTGCGGTGCCATGGCCAATCCAAAAGCAACGGTTTTGCCTGATCCAGTCTGGGCCGACACGACAAGGTCGCGGCCTTCGGCCTCAGCTGTCATGACAGCAGATTGAACAGGGGTTAAAGCAGTATAGCCACGAGCGGTGAGCGCTTCATCAAGAAGCGGGGGAAGATTTTCAAACGTCATTATTGCGCGCCTTTGCGCCCTTTTTTACCTAATGTCCATGCTGCGCCGCACAACAAAACAATCTTCGACAATTTTCTGACATTTGTTATGCATGGAAAATGGCCGATTCACCGAAATTCGCACCCTTCATGGATCCCGACCAATTCGCCAAAATGCTGGAGGGATCGGCAGCCTCGGCGGCTGACCCAATGAAGGCATATCGCGCCGCGATGGACGCGTGGGGGACGATACTTGCGCCATTGGCCAAGGCCGGTCGCAGCAAAATTGACCCGTCGGATCGCCGCTTTGCTGCACCTGAATGGGAACATCCCGTTTTCGACCTGATGCGTCAGGGATATCAAGTGATGTCTGACTATATGCTCGGCGCGGCTGATCAGTTGGATGGCGTCGCCGATAGTGACAAAGCAAAAATGGGCTTTGCCATTCGTAGCATGATAGAGGCGATGAGCCCTGCAAATTCGCCCTTCACCAACCCCGTCGCACTACAACGGGCGATGGAGACCAACGGCGCAAGCCTGATGGCGGGCATGCAAAACCTGATGACAGATTTGCAACGCGGTCAGTTAACACACAGCGATTCTAATGCCTTCAGGCTTGGCGAAAACATCGCGGCAACGCCGGGCAAAGTCGTCCATCAAACACCGTTGTATCAGCTGATCCAATATGACCCGGCGACCCCGGACGTGTTGGCAACGCCGCTGATTATTTTTCCGCCATGGATAAACCGGTTCTACATTCTCGACCTGACAGCGGAAAAAAGTTTCATCAAATATTGCGTCGACCAAGGCATCACCGTTTTTGTCGTGTCTTGGAAATCTGCAGACAGTTCGATGAAGGACATCATCTGGGACGATTATATAGCGGCGCAGATTGATGCGATTGATACGGTACGCGAGGGCCTGGGCGTGCCCGACGTGCATGCGATAGGATATTGCGTTGCCGGAACGACCTTAGCCGCGACGCTTGCCGTCCTCGCCGCAACCGGCGGTGCCGACAAGGTGCGCAGCGCGACATTCTTTACAGCGCAAGTCGATTTCAGCACGGGCGGCGAGCTGCTGAATTTCATCGACGACAATCAGATCGCGATGGTGGAAACGTTGAGTGCGACGCATGGCTATTTGGACGGTCGCTTCCTTGCGCTGACGTTCAACATGCTGCGCGGCAAGGACCTGATTTGGTCGACGGTCGTCAAAAATTATTTGCTGGGTGAAGATTACCCCGCGTTCGATCTGCTGCACTGGAATGGCGACATCACCAATCTTCCCGCAAAATGGCACAAAGCCTATCTGGCGGACCTCTATCGCGATAACCGTCTGGTTGAACCGGATAGCCTATCCGCGCTGGGTACGCCGATTGATTTGCGTCGCGTGCAAACGCCTTCTTATATTCAGGCCGGACGTGAAGACCATATTGCGCCTGCCGAAAGCGTTTGGAAGCTGCAGGAGCACTTTAGCGGCCCTGTCAAATTCCTGTTGGCGGGCAGCGGACATATTGCGGGTGTGGTGAACCCTCCGGCGCAAAACAAATATCAATATTGGACCAACGAAGGCACCGCAGGCTCGCTCGAAGAATTCATCGACGGCGCCACCGAAACCAAGGGCAGCTGGTGGCCCGATTGGCTTGTTTGGTTGCTGGACAAGGGTGATGCCAAAGTCGCTGCGAAGGGTGCGCGTATACCCGGCGAAGGCGCATTGAAGGCGCTGGAATCTGCTCCGGGAAGCTATGTAAAAGCGCGATGAGATTCAGTTGACGTTTACGTAAACGTTCACTAGTTCTTATCCAGCTATTTTTAGGAGAATCGTGATGCAATTGGAATTCAGTCCCGAAGAAATCGCCTTCCAACAGGAAGTGCGCACATTCATCGCCGAAAATTATCCCGAGAATCTCCGTTCGGTGCAAGACGAAGGGCATGATCTTTCGAAAGAAGATTTTCTGTCATGGCATCGCATTCTTGCGAAAAAAGGCTGGATCGCGCCAGCATGGCCTGTCGAATATGGCGGCACTGGCTGGACCGCAACGCAACGTTTCATCTGGTCCGAAGAACTCGCTGCAGCGGATTGCGTCGGCACCATGCCATTTGGCCTGTCGATGGTCGGACCCGTCATCTACACATTCGGCACGCCGGAGCAAAAAGCACAATTCCTGCCCGGCATCTTGTCCGGCGACGATTGGTGGTGCCAAGGGTATTCGGAACCTGGCGCAGGTTCGGACCTTGCTTCGCTGCGCACAAAGGCCGTCCGCGATGGCGACCATTATGTCGTGAACGGTCAAAAGACATGGACCACGATGGCGCAATATGCAGACTGGGGCTTCTTCCTCGTCCGCACCGATTCCGATGCCAAGGCGCAGGAAGGCATTAGTTTCCTTCTCATCAACATGAAGACGCCCGGCGTAACTGTTCGCCCAATCATCACCTTGGGTGGCGAGCATGAAGTCAACGAAGTATGGTTGGAAGACGTCCGCGTACCCGTTGCCAATCGCATCTATGAAGAAAACAAGGGCTGGACCTGCGCCAAGTTCTTGCTGGCGCATGAGCGTACCGGCATTGCCGCCGTTGCACGTTCGAAGCGTGGCGTTGAGAAGATCAAATCCATTGCCCGCACAGAGCAGGACGGTGACCGTCCATTGATCGCCAACCCATTTTTCAAGCGCAAGATTTCGGAACTGGAAATCGATCTGACCGCATTGGAATTCACCGAACTGCGTAGCCTTGCCGGCGAAGCAGCGGGCAAGGGCCCTGGCCCTGAATCCAGCTTGCTGAAAATTAAGGGCTCTGAAATCCAGCAGCGGATTACCGAACTCGCATTGGAAGCAGTCGGCCATTATGGCGCGCCCTATTTCCGCGGTTTTGGCGAAGGCAACAATGAACATCCAATTGGTCCG
>DBOA01000210.1:3077-12384 GCA_002299195.1 Sphingomonadales bacterium UBA658 | reverse complement strand
CGGTGAAGTAAAGGCAGGTGCCTTTGGTTCGATGGGCCTTTCGGGCACACGTAAGTAAATGACAATCGGGGCCGGCTTTCGCGCCCTGAATTGACACGCATGGCCGTCTGCCCCTTGGGGTGGGCGGCCTTGTTCTATTGTGGCTGAGTGCTACTATGTCGATCGACGGCGTTTCTCCCGACTCGCTGAACAGGCAGGAGCCTTGGCATGAACCAGATCGCATCCGCATCGCAGCCTCGTATGTCGTTATTGCGCTGGGCGTTGATTATCATTCCGCTCACGATGTTTCTTGGGTTTCTGTCTGGCACCATGTCAGGGTCAACCGCGGAGAACGCGTGGTATCAAGCCTTGATTAAACCCGCCATTCAGCCACCGGGCTGGGTGTTCGGTGTGGTTTGGCCGACATTATATGTGATGATGGGGCTCGCACTTGCGATGGTGCTCCATGCGCGTGGCGCGCGGGGCCGCACTGTCGCGATTGGACTGTTTCTGTTGCAATTTGTGATCAACCTCAGTTGGTCGCCTATATTTTTTGGACAGCATGAAGTGACGGCTGCGTTTTTCATCATCCTTGTGATGCTGGGTATCGCTATTGCTACAACCTTCGCATTTGCGCGCGTTCGCAAGGCTGCCGCATGGTTGATGGTGCCCTATTTGGTGTGGATTAGCTTTGCCGCGATACTGAATTTTCAGATCGATCAGTTGAATCCTGATGCCGAAAGCCTTTACGTGGCCGCCACGAGTTCCCAGATAGGCAAAAGCGGTTAATCTCCCGACCGCAATGGAGTGAATGACATGCAAAGCGAAAAGCGCATTTTTGATGATTTGGCCAAGGTACTGAATGGCGTTGCCGGAACAGTGGCTGGCATGGGCCGCGAAGCCGAAGCGAGCATGCGTGAACGCGCCCGCGAATGGGCCGCCGGTCTGGACCTTGTGTCGCGTGAAGAATTTGACGCTGTAAAAACACTCGCGGCCAATGCCCGCGCCGAAGCCGATGCGCTTGGTAAGCGGGTGGCTGCGTTGGAAGCCGCGCTTAAGGCGAAAAGCGGCGCTGCCCCTGCAAAGGCCAAGCCTTCCAAATAAGTTCATAATCCGTCCGATTTGAACTTTTCCACAGTCGGCCCACAAGCTTGTGTTGCGCAGCGTCGCAAGTTGCTTGCGCGCGAGTCAGTCAAGAGGCAGACTCGCTGAAATCATAACAGGCGCAATTTTATGCACGACGCAGACGAACAATATGAGCAATTTGAACGGGACGAATCCGCACCCGTAGACATGCTCGCCGCATTGTTCGAAGCGCGCGGCTGGTCGTTCGAGCTTGAGGGCGAGGACGAGATTACCGCCGAGTATAAGGGCAGCTGGGCCAGCTATCAGATCCGCGCGATCTGGCGCGAAGATGACAATGCGCTGCAGCTTATCATCCTGCCGGATATCACCGTACCCGTGGACAAGCGCGCGAGCGTGTACACGGCGCTTGGCCTTATCAATGAACAATTGTGGCTTGGCCATTTCGACATGTGGTCCGCGAACGGCATATTGTTGTTCCGCCATGGCAGTTTGATGGCGTCCAATGGGTTGTTGGGTGTGGATCAGGCACAGACCATCATCGACGTCGCGATTGACGAATGCGAACGTTTCTATCCGGTGTTCCAGTTCATCATCTGGGGCGACAAATCACCCGAAGAAGCCATCGCCAGCGCGCTCATCGAAACGCACGGCGAAGCTTAGCGTCAGGCCGCGTCTTCGCGCTTGGCCTTAATCAGATAGTGCATATGGCCCATGGCGATGGGCTTATCCCGATCATCCTGCCATGCGCGGGCTTCTACATTGGCCATCGTGCGGCCAAGCCGCGTGACTTCGCCCACGGCAAAGGTCATCTGGCTGAGCCCGCCGCGCATGAAATCGACGGTAACATTGACTTGCTTAATGGCAGAATCGCTCCCCTTCGCCTGTAAGGCGCGGTGCACGGCGGCGATGGCCGCGATTTCGAGCAATCCGGATATCGCGCCACCATGCAGATACCCAGGGCGGCCTTGTACGCGGTCGGCAAAGGGCATGCCGATCACAGGCACACCGTCGATTTCGTCGACGATCGTCATGTCCAAGGCTTGGGCATAAGGCGGCAGAGCAATTGGGCTATCGGTCATGATATGCGGTCTCCGATACGGATGAATGTGCCGCTTGCATGCGCCAATGGCTCGTCCGGATTGCCATTATGGGCAAAGCCCCGAACAAAGCCGATGCTGTTGGTCAAATGATAGCAGATGCCCCGGCCATATACGCGTTCGCCCGAAGGCGACGGACGCAGATAGTCGATCCGCAGGTCCATGGTCACTTGCGGCCTGAACTCACCTAGCTTCGTCCAAATCGACATGCTGGTGGCATTGTCCATCAGGCTGATGATCACGGCCGACGCGAGGATACCGGTATCGGGGTCGGCAACAAGGTCTTCACGCCAGTCGATGGCGAGTTCCACCCAGTCAGCGCCATGGCCAACATATTCCATGTCGAGAAACCCGCCATGGCCAAATTTGCCCATCATCTTGTTCACAAGGGCTGGATCAAATTCAGTGCCTTTCGGCACGATGCTGCCCAAGTCGGGTTTGCCAAACGCCATTTACTTACTTTCTAAGGTTGGCCGCAATTGCGGCGTAACGCGTGCTTTGGAAAGCTGCTCATAGGCATATCCCGCCTTTAATACAGCATGGTCATGCCATTTTGGCCCGATGAAGCTTATTCCGACCGGCAGGCCAGCGGACAGGCCCATAGGCACGGTCAAATGCGACAGGTCGAAACTTTCGATGGGGCCAGCCTTGGCAAGATTGGCGGTGGCCACTTCGGTTGACGGCGGCGTTGCGACCGTTGCGGACGCCGACGACGCAAAAGTGACGCAGCTTAAGATGAGTGCAATTTCAACCTTCACGTCGCGTCTCCCTTGGCCAGTTCAGCGCCCCGGTCACGTGCGGCGCGCAATGTATCGGTCATCAATATGTTCAACGCTGCATCCGAATCCAGCACAGCGAGCCCTGCGGCGGTGGTGCCGCCCGGACTGGTCACGCGCCGCGCCAGATCAGTTGGCGTTTCCGATGAGGTCGCGGCCAATATCGCTGCGCCCTCGGTCATCGCCAGCGCCAGTTGTGCGGCAATAGTACGCGGCAATCCGGCGGCTTCACCACCTTGGGTCAGTGCATCAATGAAACGATAGACGAACGCTGGCCCGGACCCGGCGAGCGCCGTGACGGCGTCCATATGCGCTTCGTCGTCGATCCAGATGACCGCACCCAGCGGAGCCAATAAGGATGCCATCTCTGCCCGTTGCTGCGCGTCGTCATGCGGCGCAAAAACACCCAGCGGTGACTTGCCAATCGCGGCGGCCAAATTGGGCATCAGCCGTATGACGCGCGCATCGGGGAAATACGCAGAAAGCGTGTTGGTCGTGGTTCCGGCCAATATGGATATCAATGTTGCCCCGGGGGTCAGGATCCGTGCTATTTCGGGTGCAAGTTCAGCCAAAAGCTGCGGCTTGATACCCAATATGACAACATCAAAGCGCGTGTCCAATGCCGCGGACGACCGATGGAGATGGACGCCCTCTGGCAGGTTTTCCGCAACCGGATCGATGATGTGGAACGTGGCGGGTGCAACATCGGCGGCAAGCCAACCGCGCAGCATGGCGCCCCCCATATTACCACAGCCGTAAAAGCAAATTTTAGATGGGAAAGCGGACACAATGAAGACCTTGCGACTATTTACGCTGTCGTCATGCCCTATCCTTGCGCCAACGGCAACCGCAGGAACAAGGACAGGCCCTCGGGCGGTGGCGCTGGTGGTGCACTTGCGTGCCTAACAGCATCGGCGCGCGCACGATTGAGGATGGCCGCTGGCACACCGGGATCATGAAACACATTGTCGGCTTCACCAAGCAGCCGCGCGGTGAGCAACGTAAGGTCGTCGGGATCGGTGGAGAGCAACGCAATTTCAATCAACCGGTCGCCCTTGGGATTTTCGGCCTGCATGATCCAATTGTCGACCGTGGCTTCGTCATGGGTGCCGAACGGGTCAAGCATCCCACCGGCGGCGAAACCCTGATCCAATGCACGTCGGCGCTCCGCCCCTTCCGACCAACGCGCGCGGATTTTGCTGCGGGCGCCGGAAATGGCTTCGGCCAGCGGGCCCAATGTTTCAGGCAGCAATGTCTCGATACGCTGGCGAATGGCCTTGGCCATGCCCGCCGACGCGCCGCCGGTGCCGACGGCAATCAACACAGGGGTCCGGTCGACAATCGCGGGTGTCGTAAAATCACAAATTTCGGGGCGGTCGACGACGTTGACCAGCAAGCCACGGGCTTTCAATTCGTCAGCAGCCATGCGGGCGTCTTCTTCTTCGGCGATGGCGACGAAGGCAATTCGTGCCGTGCGATCGGCGGCGTCAACGCAGATGCCGCCCGCGCGTTCAATCAGCCGCCGTTTCGCATCCGCCATTTCGCCCTCACCGACCAAAATGACATTTCGGCCCTTCAGATTTACGAAAATGGGAAGCTGGTCCAAATCTTTATCCTTATTTCAGCCAGTCGGGCACATGCTCGGCCGCGAGAATGGTCTCGGGCGAAATCCGTTCCGCAACGACCGCGAATTTATCGCCGTCGACGAGCACTTCGGGAACGAGGCCGCGGCTGTTATAGGTGCTGGCCATCGTCGCGCCATACGCGCCCGCTGTGCGGAATATCGCAAGGTCATTGGCCTCAACAACATCGATTTCGCGGCCCATGGCAAATGTATCGCCGGTTTCACAGACGGGACCCACAATGTTGGCGGTCATTTTGCGGCCATTTGGTTCGACCGCGTCAAAATCATGCCATGCGTCATACAGCGCGGGCCGCGCCAAGTCATTCATTGCGGCATCGACAATGGCAAAGGGTGCATTGCCGGATCCGGGCTTTACGCGAATAACGCGCGTCAAAAGGACGCCGGCGTTTCCGGCGATGACACGGCCGGGTTCGAACATCAAACGCACGCCCCAGTCCTTGGTCACGCGCGCAATCATCGCGCCATATTCGGCAGGCTCAGGGGGATTGTCGCCATCGCGATAGCGCACGCCAAGGCCGCCGCCCAAGTCAACATGGGTGATTTTATGGCCCTGATCGCGCAGTTCCTGCACCAGCGCACCGACTTTTGTAAACGCTGTCTCCAGCGGCTCAAGGCTGGTCAACTGGCTGCCGATATGCAGCGCCACACCGCGCATATTCAGACCGGGCAAAGCATGTAAGCGGCCATAAATTTCCGTTGCGCGGTGAATGCCCACGCCAAATTTATTGTCGGCTTTCCCCGTTGAAATTTTGCCATGTGTTCCGGCGTCGACATCGGGATTGATGCGCAGCACGGCGTTCGCTTGATAGTTCAACGCGTTCGCAAGCGTCGCAAGCTCGCGGCCCTCTTCTTCGGACTCGATATTGAATTGCCCAATACCTGCCTTCAACGCGCGGACGATTTCTTCGGCCGTCTTACCAACGCCCGAAAACACAATGTCTTCTGGCGCCATACCAGCGGCCAGTGCGCGGTCCATTTCGCCGCCCGAGACAACATCGGCGCCATAGCCCTGACGCGCGAGCACCTTGAGCACGGCCAAATTCGGATTGGATTTCACGGCAAAGGCCAAATGCGGGTTATCAAGGGCTGACAAGCCAGCGCGGAACACTTGCGCGTGCCGCTCCAGCGTTGCGCGCGAGTAGATATAGACAGGTGTGCCCACCGCCGCCGCAATATCGGGCAGGGGGACATCTTCGGCGTGCAACACGCCATTTATAAGGTCAAAATGGTTCATAGGATGGGATACTTATTTGGGAGCCGTTTTTTCAGACGAATTGGTCTTTTCGGGGTCAAACGGTTTGGGTTCTTGCCCCGGCGGAATGTCGAACGGATCATCTTCGCGCCGGTCGGACCGTTTCAGCAGCTCGTCGGTGCGCCCTGGCCGTGCCTGAACCGATGGGGTCGTGAGAATCTTCGCCCTTTGGTCGGTGGTCTGGCCATAAGCTTGCGGTGGCATGCTATTGCCCGTGCGGGGTTCCAGATCACCCACTTTGCCGCAGCCTGCAACGCACATGGCGACGCCAATGATGAAGGTGATGCGCGCCGGTTTCATGCCTCAAGTTCCTTTTTGGCGGTACTGATGGCTTCTTTTACGCGCATAGGTGCCGTGCCGCCAGCACTCGTCCGGCTGTTTACCGATCCTTCGATCGACAGATCGGGCAAATTGCAGCCAGCGAGTGCAGGATTGATGGCAGAAAGATCGTCTACGGTGATGTCGGACAGGCTTATGCCGCGTGCCTCGCAGGATTTGACGACGCTGCCGGTAACATGATGCGCCTCGCGGAAGGGCATGCCAAATTCGCGCACCAACCAGTCGGCCAGATCGGTAGCGGTGGAAAACCCGCTGCCCGCAACGTCGCGCATCCGCGGTGTATTAAACGTCACATTGGCAACCATGCCCGTCATTGCCGCGATGGACAAAGCCAGCAGGTCATATGCCTCAAACACCGGAGGTTTATCATCCTGCATGTCCTTTGAATATGCGAGCGGCAGACCCTTCATCGTGATCATCAGGCTGTTCATGCAGCCAATGATCCGTCCGGCATGTCCGCGCACCAGTTCCGCCGCATCGGGATTGCGCTTTTGCGGCATGATGGAGCTGCCCGTCGACCATGCGTCGGGCAGGCTGATGAAACCATAAGGCTGCGACGCCCATATGATCATTTCTTCGGCCAACCGCGACAGATGAAGCGCCGTTTGCGCTGCGGCCGTAAGGAACTCCAGCGCGAAGTCGCGGTCAGAAACCGAGTCCAGACTGTTCGCCATGGGGCCATCAAAGCCAAGCGCCAATGCCGTTGCGGCGCGGTCAATTGGAAAGGATGTTCCCGCTAGTGCGGCTGCGCCCAAGGGGGATTGGTTCAACCGGCTGCGGCAATCGGCAAAGCGGCTGCGGTCGCGCTTCGTCATTTCATAATAGGCCATCAGATGATGGCCAAGCGTGACGGGCTGGGCGACTTGCAGATGCGTGAAACCGGGCATAATGCTGTCGGCATGTTCTTCGGCACGTGTCACCAGCGCCGACTGGAATGCGCGCAGACCCGCATCGATTTCATGGGTCGCATTGCGCACCCAAAGGCGGAAGTCGGTGGCGACTTGGTCATTGCGCGACCGCGCCGTGTGCAAGCGTGCCGCAGGTTCACCCACCAAAGCACGCAACCGCGTTTCGGTGACCATATGAATATCTTCAAGCGTGAGGTCTTCGGGCACGCCATTGGTTGCATATTCGGCGTAAATGCTATCGAGCCCGCTTTGGATCGCGGCATTGTCTGACGCCGTTATAATCCCGTTTGCGGCCAGCATATCGGCATGCGCTTTGCTGCCGGCAATGTCTTCCTGCCAAAGACGCTTGTCGAATGGGATGGAGGCATTTATCTCGCGCATGATAACGCCAGGGCCTTCGCCAAACCGGCCGCCCCACATGCTATTGGAATCAGAGATGCGCTTTGTAATTGCCGTAATCCTTTTAGTGCTGGCTGGGTGCGATAAAGAAAGCCAACCCAAGGGGCAAGCGCAACCCGCATCCACGGCCAAGGCAGGCGCGTCTGACACGGCGGAAATTGCTCTTGAAAGCGCCAATGGCATGCGCGCCACGCTGAGCTATCAATTTGCGGGTCAAAAAGCGCCATCGGCACCTTTTGCCGATGCACAAGGTCAGGACGTCAGCCTTGCCGATTTTGAAGGCAAGCCGTTGTTGCTCAACATCTGGGCAACTTGGTGCGCACCCTGCAAAGCCGAGATGCCGACGCTGGACGCGCTGGCAAAGCTAGAGAAAGGCCGGATGAACGTGATCGCGGTGTCGCAAGACCTTGAAGGACGCGCACCTGTTGTCGCCTTTTTCACGGAAACAGGGGTCAAAAATTTGGAACCCTATACTGATGCTGACAATGCACTGCTGACGGCGTTCAACAACGCGATCGCGCTGCCGACCACCATATTATATGACAGTGATGGTAAAGAAGTGTGGCGCGTGGCGGGCGGTGTGGAATGGGATGAGGCCGAAATGGCAAAGCTGCTGCGCGCAGCGGATTAATCTGTTTTTACATCAATATGCGGCGGACGCGCTGCTTTTCCGATTTTCGTACAGGCAGTGATTCGGTCAGTGACCGCACGACCACATGTTTGTGTCGGGGATCATTGCAGTTGGTGATTTCCGCTTGCTCGGTTTCCCGGGCAAAGGCTGTGCCGGGCAAAAACCCTGCCGACAATATGACGATGGCTGTGCCCAACGTTAAAAAAATTCCCCGCATGCGCGCAAAATGCCAGCAGAAAGCTTTATAAACGATGAATGACGAAGGGGTGTCCTGCATTTCTGGTGCCTCTATCGGCCATCATCCAAAAATGGTGGGCGCTAACGGGCTCGAACCGCTGACCCTCTCGGTGTAAACGAGATGCTCTACCAACTGAGCTAAGCGCCCCACTACGGGAAGCGCGCCTTTGCCAAAGCGTTTTGGCTTTTGCAAGCCTAATCAGATGATCGGAGCGGAACGGATGCCGATTGCGACAAAATAATCATCCAGCTTGGCAGATGTTTTGTCCGACAGTTCAATGAAAACCCGCCGTGCATCGGCTGGATCCTGACGCCGGACGAGCATACCGCTTTCGGTCATTGCGGTAATCCACCGCAATGCAGTCGTCGGCGGAACCGCCGCGGCAATACACAGGCTGGAAACCGACACATGCTGCCCTTCTTGCCCGGCAGCCTTTAGGTCCAGCAAAATATCCCAGGCCGGGTCTGCGAACAGATCGGGTGGAAAATAACGCTCCCGCATACGGCGCAGCTTGATGATCTCGCGCAGCGTTTGGGGGTCCGTCGCGTCCGAACGCATAGCACTGGCGGATGGAAATCCCTGAAACCCACCCAATGGCGCTGGCCGAAAGGAAATAGCTTTGTCGGATACCGATGTTTTGGGTTCCGAATCGGCCATGAGGGCAAGAGTGCGAGCAAATTCTGCAAGCTCGTCGCTGATTCGGTGCAGCGATCCGAATGGGACATCACGGTTCGTGTCATGCAGTCGGTCCATTTCGCCCCGTCCAAACGCCCCCGCCAAAATCGGCATCGCCTCAATGTAGTCAGCGTCGACGAAAAAATGGCACTGGCCTTGCGGAAGCGCTGCATAAGCGTCCTCGAGCCCATCCATATTGGTCCACACCAACGCAGTGCTCCGATGCGTTTGAAGATACCGCGATATGCGCGCTAGGAAATCTGCGGGTATATCCATTTTGGA
>DBOA01000210.1:0-2727 GCA_002299195.1 Sphingomonadales bacterium UBA658 | reverse complement strand
CGACTGTTTGTTTGCAAGGCGCCCCTGATGCGCTAATCCCCCTTTTCATTGCGCCTGCGCATACGGGCCGCAAAATGCAGAGGAGCATATTTAGGTGAAAACGGGAAAAATCATGTTGCGCGCAGCGGCGCTTTTAATGTCAGGAGTTGCGATGACGGCGGTTGCACAAGCGAAAGAAATGAAGTCCGGCCATATGGCCAGCGAACCTGCATTGCTTCAGGAATGGACCGGTCCATATGAGGGCGTGCCGCCATGGGACAAGGTTAAAGTTGCGCAATTCCCGGCCGCGTTTCAGGCCGCGATGCAGGCATCAAAGGCTGAATTTGAAGCGATGCTCGCAAAACCCGAAGCGATCACGTTCGACAACACTATTACCGCCAGCGAACTGTCCGGCGAAAAAATCGGCCGTTTATTCTCGATCTGGGGTGTGCATTCATCCAACCTGTCGAACCCTGAAGTCCGCAAAATTCAGGCGGAATGGGAACCAAAGGTTAGCGCGTTCTTCTCCGAACTTTCGCTGGATGCCCGTTATTTCCAGCGCGTCAAATATCTCTACGATCAGCGCGCGAATCTTGGCCTAGATGCCAAACAAATGCGTCTGTTGGAACGGACCTATGACGGTCTGGTCCGCAATGGAGCGATGCTCGACGCGGGCAAGAAAGCACAAGTCATCCGCATAGAGACCGATCTTGCCAAGAAATTCTCGGCTTTCTCGGAAAAGGTTTTGGCCGATGAAGAAACCTTCATTCTCATAACCGACGCGGCGGACCTTGCGGGTTTACCCGAAAGCTATGTCGCGGCGATTCAGGCTGCGGCCAAGGCAAAGGGCCAAACCGGCTGGGCCGTCGTGAACACCCGTTCTGCCGTTCAACCGTTCCTTGAAAATTCCACACGGCGCGATTTGCGTGAAAAGGTCTGGCGTGCGTTCACGATGCGCGGCGATAACCAGAATGCGAACGACACCAACGCGACCATCGCCGAAATATTGAAACTGCGTCAGCAGCGCGCCGAAATCCTAGGCTTCCCGACCCATGCCCATTACCGCATGGCCGACACGATGGCGAAGGACCCGAACAAGGCGATGGACCTGATGATGAAGGTCTGGCCTGCTGCTGCCGCCCGCGTCAAAGAAGAAGTGGCCGACATGCAGGCCATCGCCAATGCGGACAACATCACAATCGCGCCATGGGATTATCGTTTCTACGCCGAAAAGGTGCGCAAGGCGAAATATGACCTCGATCAAGAAGCCGTTAAACCCTATTTCCAGCTGGATAATATGGTCGCCGCGATGTTTGACGCGGCGGGCAAGCTATATGGCATGAGCTTCACGGAAAACACGGGCACGGTCCCTGTGTTCGAACCCAAGGTGCGGACATTTGAGGTTAAGCGCGATGGCAAGGTCGTTGGTCTGTTCTACCTCGACAATTTCGCGCGCGCGGGAAAGCGTTCGGGCGCGTGGATGACCACTTATCGCAGCCAGCATAAATTGGGCGGCAAGAATGACATCGTGCTTGCATCGAACAACAACAACTTCGTGCCCGGCGCCGATGGCGTGCCAACGCTCATCAGCATCGATGACGCGTCGACATTGTTCCACGAATTTGGCCACGCCATTCATTATCTGAACTATGACATCACATGGCCGGGCCTTGGCGGCACGCCACGCGACTTTGTGGAATATCCAAGCCAAGTAAATGAAAACTGGTTGCTGACGCCTTATGTGCTCAACACCTATGCCAAGCATTATAAAACAGGGGAGCCAATCCCGGCCGCCTTGGTCGAAAAAATCCGCGCGAGTGATACGTTCAACCAAGGCTTTTCGACGGTAGAATATCTGTCGAGCGCCATTTTGGATATGAAGCTGCATAACCGCAGCGAACCTGTAACCGATCCGCGGGCATTTGAACGCGATACGCTGGCCGAAATCGGCATGCCCAAGGAAATGGCGATGCGCCATCGCCTGCCGCAGTTTAACCACCTGTTTGCCGATGATGGCTATTCGGCGGGTTATTACAGCTATCTCTGGTCCGAAACGATGGATGCCGACACATGGGCGGCCTTCACGGAAAAAGGCGATGTGTGGGACAAGGAAACAGCGGAGCGGTTCCGGTCTATGTTGCTGGCAACGGGCAATGAAACCGACCGGATCGAAGCCTATCGCGCATTTCGTGGTCGTGATCCTGATGTGAAATATATCATGAAAAAGCGCGGTTTCCCCACGGGCGAATAACGCTTTTTTATAAGACCAAAGGGGGGCTGCGCAGACGAAAAACTGCGCAGCCCTTTTTTGTTGATTTACCGAGCGCCCATACAGAAAATAAGCTATTGCTGCGTGCAGCCCTGGCAAAACGCCGCCGTCCGCCAAAGGAGATGTGAAATGCTCGGTTTATTCTTCGGCAAAGAACCTTGGTTTCGGGCAAAACGTTTCGGCTATGGCGCTGGCCTGCCGTTTAAGTGGCAGGGATGGGTGACATTAGCTGTTTATCTTCTGGCGATGACTGGCTTGGGGCTGCTCGCGGACAATGATCAAGCGATACCCACAATAGCGACAGTCGCGCTCATGTTGATGATGACCGGCATTTTCACCATCATCGTCCGCAACCACACCGAGGGCGGCTGGAAATGGCGTGGGCTTTAACGCTTAACGCAGCGCTTGGTCCAACAAGCGCGCGAGCCTGATCCCGCCGCGTTCGACCTGTTGCCGTAATGCGGCGCGTGACGCAGCGA
>DBOA01000103.1 GCA_002299195.1 Sphingomonadales bacterium UBA658 | reverse complement strand
GTAATCTCGCCGCTTATCAAGAAACTGATGCACCTCGACACCTTGCGTGATGACGGAAATCTTGAAGGTTAGGCAGAAGCAGGCGAAGCTGCTGCCGCTGGCATTCGCCCCACAAACTGGAGTTAAGTGATGGCAAAGTTTAATGCATTGCGCAGCGCATATCTTGTGCTGCCGCTGGCTCTCATGGCCTGTTCAAACGCGGAAGGCCCAAAGACGGTTTCTGCGGCACCTGTTGCAAAGCCGGTGGAAAAGGCACCTGTGCCGTTCCCGTCGACATATAAGGCATATCCCGGCGTTGCGACCGCCATCCGTAATGTCACCATTTACGATGGCGAAGGTGGCAAAATCGAAAATGGCGTGGTGTTCATTTCTGGCGGCAAGATTAGCAGCGTCGGCGGGCCGGACACTGTTATACCTTCGGGTACGGCGGTAGTGGACGGTGCTGGCAAGTTTGTGACACCGGGCATCATTGATATCCATTCACATCTCGGTGATTATCCTTCGCCATCGGTGGAAGCCCATAGCGACGGGAACGAAGCGACATCGCCGATTACGCCCGAAGTTTGGGCGGAACACAGCGTGTGGCCGCAGGATCCAGGTTTTAGCCGCGCACTCGCCAATGGCGGCGTCACTGCGCTTCAGGTTCTGCCCGGATCGGCTAACCTGATGGGTGGCCGCTCCGTTGTCCTAAAGAATGTCTATGCGCGCACGGTGCAGGGCATGAAGTTCCCAGGCGCGCCGTACGGTATGAAAATGGCCTGCGGCGAAAACCCCAAGCGTGTGTATGGCAGCAAGGGCCGTATGCCCTCAACCCGTATGGGCAACATCGCTGTCAACCGTCAGACGTGGATTAAGGCGCAGGATTACAAGAAGAAACGCGACAGCGGTAAGGAATATACCCGCGATCTCGGCCTTGAAACGCTTGCTGGTGTTCTGGATGGCGACATCTCGATCCAAAACCACTGCTACCGCGCTGACGAAATGGCGCTCGTGCTCGATATGGCGAAGGAATTTGGCTACAAGGTCTCGACATTCCACCACGCCGTTGAAAGCTACAAGATCGCTGACTTGTTGCGTGACAATGGCGTGTGTTCAGCCGTTTGGGCGGACTGGTGGGGTTTCAAGATGGAAGCCTATGACGCGATCCCTGAAAATGCCGCGATATTGCACAACACGGGTGCTTGTGTGGTCATTCACTCGGATGACGAAAACCAGATCCAGCGTCTGAACCAAGAGGCGGCAAAGGCGCAGGCCGATGGTCGCAGAATGGGCATCAATATCAGCGATGCTGAAGTCATCAAATGGCTGACCTACAATCCTGCCAAGGCGCTTGGCATATCGGACAAAACCGGCAGCTTGAAGCCCGGTAAAATGGCCGATCTGGTGTTGTGGAATGGTAATCCGCTCAGCGTGTACGCACGGCCTGATAAGGTTTGGATCGACGGCGCGTTGATGTTTGATGCCAGCAACCCGAAAATACGTCCGGTCAGCGACTTTGAGCTTGGCCAACCCGGTGAAGGAGATGTGAAATGAGGCATTTCCTCTATGCTGCCGCCGCGCTTGCGGCTTTTGCGACACCCGTTTCGGCTGAAACCATAGCCATTACCGGCGGCCGCGTCGTCATTGGCGATGGCAGCGCACCCATTGATGGTGGCACTGTGGTTGTGCGTGATGGCGTTGTCGTTGCTGCTGGTGCTGGTGTTTCGGTCCCGTCGGGCGCACGTCGCATCGACGCGTCGGGCAAATGGGTAACGCCGGGCGTTTTCGCGGGCTTCACCCGTCTTGGTCTCGCTGAAGTAGATGCCGTTAACGGCACGAACGACAAAAGCGGCGGTCGAAGCGGTTTTTCCGCAGCGATCGACGTTGCCCCTGCGATTGATCCGTTCCGGTCGCCATTTGCGGTTAACCGTTCCGCTGGCGTAACGCGCGCAGTCGTTGCACCTGAAGGTGCTGCTTCTATTTTTGCAGGGCAGGGCGCCATTGCGGATCTGGGAGCGGACAGTAACCCCGTTACCAAGGCACGTGCGTTTCAGTTTGCCGAATTCGGTGAGGATGGCGCGGATGCCGCTGGCGGAAGCCGCGCTGGAACGCATCTGCATTTTCGCGCGATGTTGCGTGAAGCGCAGGATTACGCCGTTGGGCTTGGCACCTTTGATGACGAGTTGCTGAAGGCAGAGGACGCCAAGGCATTGTTATCAGTGCTGCGCGGCGAAACGCGTCTTTTGATCCATGTCGAAGGCGCAAATGATATGCTTCGGCTCATTGAGTTGAAACGCGACTTCCCATCGATCAAAATGGTATTTGTCGGCGTAAGCGAAGGATGGCGGGTTGCACCGCAACTCGCGCAAGCCCGTATTCCCGTTATCGCGTCGGCTTTGAACGACTTGCCGGCATCGTTTGAAATGCTTGGTGCCACGCAGAGCAACATCGGCCGCATGAAAGATGCCGGTGTGCAGGTGGCCATTGGGATGATCAATGACCGCGATTCGCACCAATTGCGGTACACGACGCAATATGCAGGCAATATCGTTAGCCTTGAGCGCGTGCCCGGTGCGACTGGCATGACATGGGATGAGGCATTTGCCGCGATAAGCTCGGTTCCTGCCGATATTATGGGTGTTGGTGACCGTTTGGGTAGCCTCAAGGCTGGCAAAGCCGCAGATGTCGTTGTTTGGGATGGCGATCCGCTTGAGTTGTCCTCTGCGCCGACCACAGTGATCATTGACGGCGTCGAACAGCCGCTGGGCAATCGCCAAAACCGACTGCGTGACCGTTATGCGCGGCCAACAGAAGGCAATTTGCCAAAGGCATATGACCGTTGAGTTAATAGTCTGCGATTGAGTGGAGACGTCCGGCGGCGGGAGTAGAGGTTTTGAGCGAATATGTGTTGTTGGCTGCCGCCGCAACTTGGGCGCACCCATATTGGAATGGCGCTGGCGCTGGCCTGTTTCGGTGGTTCAGCCTTTAAAGCCGAACCATCCGCATACCACGTTCACCGTAACGCGGACCAGCAGTCCCGCCACGCGGAGCTGCTAAATCGAGTTTAACGAGGTCGTCCGCATCCAGCGTAACGTCAACGGCCCGCGCACTGTCCTCCATTGTCACACGGCGCTTAAAGCCCGGGATCGGCACAATGTCGGTGCCTTGCGCCAATATCCATGCCAGCGCGATTTGCGCATGTGATGCATTGTGCTTCGCCGCAATTTCACCCACGACATCAACAATTGCATGGTTCGTGGCAAAATTGTCGCCTTGGAAACGCGGGTCCTGCCGCCGCCAATCATTCTCGGGCAGCTCGTCAAGGCTGCGGAACGAACCCGTCAAGAAACCGCGACCCAATGGCGAATAAGGCACAAAGCCTATGTCAAGGTCTCGACAGGTTGGCAGGATTTCGTCTTCGATATCGCGCTCCCACAGCGAATATTCGCTTTGCAGGGCAGAGATCGGCGCAACTGCCGCGGCACGGCGCAGCGTTTCTGGTCCTGCTTCGGATAGCCCGATATGCTTGATTTTGCCTTCGGTGATCAAATCCGCCATTGCACCGACCGTCTCTTCGATCGGCACAACTGGGTCGACGCGGTGCTGGTAATAAAGATCAAGGCAGTCGATGCCCAAGCGCTTCAACGTACCTTCGACCGCTGATTTTGCATTGGCTGGCGAGCCATCCACGCCGACGATATTTCCGCCGTCGAATTTGAAACCGAATTTGCTGGCGATAACCAGCCCGTCGCGTTTGCCTTTGATAGCTTCGCCGACCAGTTCTTCATTCTGGAACGGGCCATAAATTTGGGCGGTATCGAAAAAATTGATGCCCATGTCGATCGCGCGATGGATCGTTTTGATTGCCTCATCGGGATCCGCATCTTGACCATAAGTGATGTTGCCGCCTTTGATCATCGGCATACAACCGACGCCAATGGCGGAGACTTTCAGGCCGTGGCCAAGTTCACGATATTGCATGGGCGTTTTCCTTTTCGGGGGCTTCAATGGCGGTAGCGAGCGCAACGTCCATTTGCACATTGCCCGTTGTCCGGAAAATATCCGGCAGCGTTTCGACCGCGATTAACAAGGCGAGTGGCTCCACAGGAATGCCAAGTGCAATACAGATTGGCGCGATTGAGGTCACAAAGCTGACCGTTCCGGGAAGGCTTACCGCGCCCATTGATGTCAGGGCCGCGATAAAAATTGCGGCACCATAATCGAACGCGTCAAGCTCCACCCCAAACCAGTTTGCAACATAAAGCGCGACGGCAAGGTTCATTGCAGGGCCCGTGGCACGCAACAATGCCACCGCCATTGGTAGCACCAAGCCGGCAGTAGACTCACGAACGCCCAACGCTTCGGACTTCTTCAACATCAACGGAAGGCTGGCCAAGGATGATTGTGTGGATACGGCAAAGGCTTGAACCGGCGCAATCTGACGGGCAAAATCTCGGAAGCGCACTTTGCCGGCAAAAACCGCAATTGGATAAGCAAACGCGCCGACGATGATGCCGACGATGGATACCGTGACGATATAATGCGCAACCGCGCCCAACGCGGCCAATCCGGATCGCGCGCCCACGACAAATGCCAACGCAAACACGCCGATGGGCGCGAGCTTTAGCACCCATTCGATGACGAGGATCATTGCGTCTGCAAGCGCGCTGAAAAATCCAGCCATGTGCGCCCGCGGCTCTTGCGCAAGGCGCGTGACGGCAAAGGCAAAGACGAGCGTGAAAATCAGAAGTGGCAAGATGGAGTCACTTGCGGCTGCTGAAATCGGATTGGTTGGAACCAACGCAACGACGAAATCACGCAAACTGGGTTGTTCGGCTACCGCTGGCGCCGTTGTCAGCGCCGACCGTAAAGCGGCCGCGCTTTCTTGTGGCATCGGCCAAAGTGAGAGCACCATTGGCGTCAACAGTGCGCCCAATGCAGCCGACATGAACATCATCACGACTATCCAGCTGATGGTGCGCGCTGCCATCGGTCCGGCCCGCGCGGCTTCGGCGCTTTTGACTATTCCGGTGATAACCAATGCGACCACCAACGGAACAACAGTCATGCGAAGGCCGTTGAGCCATAATGTTCCTACAATATCGAGGATCAAATCCAGTTTTTCGCCAGCGGCGGGAAACTGCGCGGTCACGAAAATGCCGAGGGCAAGGCCAATAACAAGGGCGATAAGAATACGGGTAGCGTTTGACATAGTATCGGGTCTTGCCAGCCCATCGCTCCCTATGCAAGGGAGAGGCTTGGTAGCGTGGAAATTCACAACGTGAACCGCAGATCGGCAGGAAGCAAAATGGCGCGCAAATATTTCGGGACGGACGGTATCAGAGGGCGCACCAATACGGGCGCTATGACACCGGAAATGGCGATGAAGGTCGGTCAGGCTGCAGGCACGCACTTCCTGCGCGGTGGCCATAAACACCGGGTCGTCATCGGGAAAGATACGCGGCTGTCGGGCTATATGATTGAAAACGCGCTTGTGGCTGGATTTACCAGCGTGGGCATGGATGTGGTCCAGTTTGGCCCGATTCCGACGCCTGCGGTTGCACTCCTGACACGGTCCATGCGCGCGGACCTCGGCGTGATGATCTCTGCCAGCCATAACCCCTATGAAGACAACGGCATCAAGCTGTTTGGGCCCGACGGATATAAATTATCCGATGCGGACGAACTGGCGATTGAGGCATTGCTGGACGAGAAGCTGACGCTTGCTGACGCCCCCGATATTGGCCGCGCGCGCCGTATCGAAGACAGCCGTGGACGCTATATCCATGCGGTAAAGGCGTCGGTGCCTGAACATATCCGTTTTGATGGACTGCATGTCGTGCTCGATTGCGCAAATGGCGCAGCATATCAGGTCGCACCAACGGCCATTTGGGAGCTGGGTGCCAAGGTCACCCCCATCGGTGTTGAGCCGAATGGCAAGAACATCAACGACAAGGTTGGGTCAACGCATGTTGCCACGCTTCAGGAAACCGTTGTTGCTTCGGGCGCGGATATTGGGATTGCGCTTGACGGTGATGCCGACCGGTTGATCGTTGTCGACGAACATGGCCAAGTGGTCGACGGTGACCAGATCATGGCGTTGCTCGGCTGCGCCATGCGCCGCGCGGGCAAACTTACGGGCGATGGTATCGTTGCCACAGTAATGTCCAACCTTGGGCTAGAGCGCTATTTGGAAAGCCAGCATTTAAAGCTCATCCGCGCAAAAGTCGGTGACCGCTATGTCCTCGAAGAAATGCGCAAGCACGGCATCAACGTAGGTGGCGAACAATCGGGGCATATGATCCTTTTGGATCATGCGACGACAGGCGACGGCACGATTGCCGCGCTTCAAGTATTGGCGCAGCTGGTCGAAAGCGGGAAGCCAGCCAGTGAGGTGCTGCATCTGTTCGATCCTGTGCCGCAGCTTTTGAAGAATGTCCGTTTCTCCGGCGGCAAGCCGTTGGATGATGCGCGCGTTCAGCAGGTTATCGCCGATGCTGAAGCCGAATTGGCTGGCACAGGCAGGCTGGTCATCCGCCCATCGGGCACCGAACCCGTGATCCGCGTGATGGCGGAGGGAGATGACGCGGCACAAGTCGAGCGCATCGTTGACGGCATATGCGACGCTGTGAGGGCAGCTGCGGCCTGATGTCTCAAAACACTCCCGCGCGCATACTGATCATCGCTGGGTCCGACAGCGGCGGCGGTGCTGGAATTCAGGCGGATATTAAGACGGTAACCATGCTCGGCGGTCATGCGATGACGTCGATTACCGCCATCACCGCGCAGAACACGCTGGGTGTCGATGCGGTGCATATGGTGCCAACGCAGATGGTCATTGACCAGATCGCGGCCGTGGTGAGCGATATTGGCGTGGATGCTGTAAAAATCGGGATGATCGGCAATGCGGCCACGGCACATGCCGTTGCGGATAGTCTTTCGGAACTGTCATGTCCGATCATATTCGACCCTGTCATGGTGGCGACCAGTGGCGCTGTGCTGGCGGATGCCGATACCATCGCCGCGTTTGAACGGCTTATGCGGCTTGCGACACTCACGACGCCCAATCTGCCTGAACTGCAGGCGCTCGGCGGGAAGGATAGCTTGCTGGAGCGGCGCATATCGTTGCTGATCAAAGGCGGGCATGCGGACGGCGACCAGATTGTGGACGAACTGCACGTCGCGCCGGGCCAGAGCGAAAGCTGGAGTGACGCGCGGATTGAAACGCGCAGTACCCACGGAACGGGGTGCACTTTGGCCACGGCTATTGCGACGGGGTTGGGGCAGGGAATGGAGCTCATCCCCGCCATTGAACGTGCGCGCGTGTTCGTGCGCTTGGCGCTGCTGGACGCGCCTAGCCTTGGCCAAGGTCACGGGCCGATGGGGCACCAAGCCGTGCGCGAAGATGCGATGGTTGCCGGGCCCTCGCTCAATCACGTCACCGTTGGTTGTCGCAATTATGCGGCCTCGGTCGATTTTTACAAAACGCT
>DBOA01000113.1 GCA_002299195.1 Sphingomonadales bacterium UBA658 | reverse complement strand
CACAATTCGCCGGTCGTGTGGAACAGGTAGATGAGGAAAATGAACAACACAGGAACCATGCTGTCCGCGCCCGCGGCTGCAGAACCTGCAACCAGGACGAGGAAACCAATTCCGAGTTGTACAATACCCAGACCGAACTTCGCCGGTGCAGAAGGTTCAAGCCCCTTGCGGCCAAGCGCGGTCCAAGCCCACGCAAACAGCGGCGCAAGCAGGACGATGTAAATCGCGTTCAACGATTGGAACACCGATGCGGGAACGCCTGCACGATCGACATGGCGGTCCGTAAACAGATTGAGCGACGATCCAGCTTGTTCGAACAAGGCCCAGAAAAGGATCGAACCGATGATTAGGAACATCGCCGCGAAAATGCGGTCTCGGTCATGTGGTTCAAGCTTGCGAACAGCAGTCCACAAAACATAAGCAATCAGAATTGCACCGGCGATGCCAAGCATCGTCCCAACGATAGCCTGATTTTGAACCAGCCACCAGCAAGCGGCAACGACGACCAAGCCGACCAAATACAAAAGCCACTCCAGCTTGATGCCCATCACAGGCTTATTCAAAGCGGCGGGATCAGCGGGTTCGCCGCGTCCAAGCAACAACGGCTTGAATACGACAAATACAATGAGGCCAAGCAACATACCTATGCCAGCAGCACCAAAACCATATGACCAGCCATAGGTCTCACCAAGATAACCGCAGAGCAATGCGCCCAGCGCCGCGCCCAAGTTAATGCCCATGTAGAAAATCGTATATGCACCATCGCGACGGACGTCGGTCCGTGGATAGAGCTGTCCGACGATCACGGAAATATTGGCCTTCAAAAAGCCAGATCCCACGATAATGAACGCCAGCGCAAGCCAGAAGATATTCAACGAGGCAGTATCTTGTCCGCCCGTGCCTTCAAAGCCCATGAGCAGATGTCCAAAGGTCAACAATACAGCGCCATATGTCACGGCTTTTCGCTGTCCGAGCCACCTGTCAGCCAAATAGCCGCCAAGCACTGGCGTGATATATACCAAAGCCGTGTACGCGCCATAAATGGCGCCCGATTTTTCATCCGAAAACAGCCAATGCTTTGTCAGATAAAAAATCAGCAGTGCGCGCATTCCATAATAGGAAAACCGCTCCCACATTTCGGCAAAGAATAGAACGAAAAGACCTTTGGGATGGCCAAGGAATGTCCCTGCTGCATCTCCATCTTGCGCATATGATGTCGCCATCGAGCGAAACCCCTCATTTCTGTTATGTTTGATGTTCCATTGAAAGGAACGATTGCCCGCGAACCTACCGAAAAAATTGCGCGTGTGAAGAATTTAATTGCGGATACCGCTAAAATTCGTCGAAGGGAGTGGAATGTTCAACGACCTCTCCTCTGTAACGCGCTATCTCGAAACCCGCCGGTCCGGCAAACCACGCGACATGGTGGAGCCCGGTCCCGACCAAGCCACGCTTAACCGCATATTGCTAACCGCCATGCGCACCCCCGATCATGGAAAGCTATTTCCGTGGCGTTTTGTCGAGATCACCGACCGCAGCGCCTTTGCCGCACTCCTCACACATGCATTTACCGCCGCTAATCCCGACGCCCGCCCTGCACAGATTGACGCGGCGGTGTCACCATCGCGCATGGCCCCAACGCTCGTCCTTTTGCTGTACGCGCCCCAGCCAAGCGCAAAAATTCCTTTGAGGGAACAGCAACTCAGCGTTGGCGCGGTCGGCATGAACTTGCTGCACGCGGCCCACGCGCATGGCTTTGTCGGAAGCTGGATTACCGGTTGGGCGACCTACGACGACAGCGTGCGCCAAGCGATTTGCACCGGCGACGAACACATTGCGGGGCTATTCTTCATGGGGTCCCCGGCCCTGCCTCTTGAAGAGCGGCCGCGCCCCGACCCCACGCATATCATTCGCCAATGGCCGTAAAAGTGCTGCCTTGACGCGACCTACTGTATTATGGCAGTAAGCACGTGATGAAGAATGACGTCAAACCCGTATATTTGAAATTGCGCGATGTGATTGCCGCTGCCATTTTGGACGGTGTGTATAAGGAAGGCGACATGTTGCCTTCGGTTCGCGCATTTGCTGCTGACCAAGGCGCGAACCCGTTGACGGTCGCTAAGGCCTATCAGCTATTTCAGGACAGCGGGCTCGTGGACGTTAAGCGTGGTGTCGGACTTTTCGTTGCAAATGGCGCGATTTCGAAGCTGCGCAGTTTCGAGCGCGATAATTTCATGGACAATATTTGGCCTGACGTAAAAGCCCAAATGCAGCGTGCCGGTATCGATCCGGCGGAATTACTCGCGCTTAGCTGATTTTTTTACTGCAGCTTTTGGCTGATTCACTTCCCGTTACGCATGCAGATCATATTGCTTCATCAGATCGTACAGCGTCGGCCGGCTAATCCCCAGTAGCTTCGCTGCGCTGGAAATATTGCCCTCTGTCCGCGCAACAGCCCGCGTAATCGCCGAGCGGTCGGCGGCCTCGCGCGCCGCCTTCAAGTTGAGTTGCAGATCGTCCGTATCCTCGTCTCCAAGGTCGAGGTCATCCGCCGTGACAAACGCTCCCTCTGCCATGATGACAGCGCGCTTAATGCGGTTTTCAAGTTCGCGGACATTTCCGGGCCAGTTCCACGCATCAATTGCCGCCAACGCGCCGGTCGACATGCCTTTAACATTCGGGTTCATATCCCGTGCAAATTTGCTGACGAAATGCTTGGCCAACAAAATTGCGTCCCCCGTGCGCGCGGCGAGCGGCGGAATGTTGACGGTGACTTCTGCCAATCGGTAATATAAATCATCGCGGAAGGTTTGTTCCGAAATCATCTTGCTGAGATTGCGATGTGTGGCGCAGACCACCCGGACATCCACGTGAATGGCTTTGCGGCCGCCAATGCGCTCAATATTGCGTTCCTGCAGAAAACGGAGCAGCTTTACCTGCAGCGCTAACGGAATGTCGCCCACTTCATCCAGAAATAGCGTTCCGCCATGTGCCAGCTCAATCTTGCCCTCGGTCGTTTTAACCGCGCCGGTAAAGGCACCTTTTTCATGACCGAACAATTCGGATTCGAGCAAATTTTCAGGGATAGCACCGCAGTTGATGGCGACGAATGGCTGATCGCGCCGGCCGCTGGCATTGTGCAAACCGCGCGCCAGCAATTCCTTTCCCGTGCCGCTCGCACCCAACAGCAAAACCGAAATATCAGCGGGCGCAATCCGCTCGATCGTACGGGCGACCTTCACCATCTCCGGCGATGCAGTGCGGATTGTTCCCAACAACAATGCACCGTCGCTATCGGGTTGCTGCAATGATGCGTTCTGCGCCTCCAGTTCACGCACATGAAATGCCCACTGAACCAGCAGGTGAAGCGCGTCCATATCCACGGGCTTATGATGAGAACCCCATTCACCGACCGAAATGGCACGCAGCGCGCTCTCATGAGCGCCATCTCCCGACACGACAATGATTTTGGTGTCAGGCTCTACTTCGCGCAGCAAGGCGAGCGCTTCTTCACGACTGGACACGCAAAAGACGTCGAAACCTTCATATAACCATTTGAGTTGCTTCTGAAGATCAAGGTCGTCTTCCACAATGAGTAGCTTTTGACGATGTTCGGTCATTTATGCGGGCTCCTGATGAGATACGCTGTCGTCACGGTCGTGCACGCCTGTTGTTTGATCCGCAGGAGATCATCCAGCGCCAGACACGGCACCCCGTAGGGCATGTAATGCCTAAAAATCCGTATCATCGCGCCGTGTCCATGTCGGCTTTGCTAACGGGCAATGGTAAAGTGTCGATTAATTTTACAGTATGCCGTCACGTCCGGTGGCATGCTTTACATGAACTTGAACATGCACGATTTCGCCAACGACTGGCACACGCAGTATTCGATCGCCGCTTATGCAATTAAACCGTCCGGTCGAATACGAATGGCGACAACCCTCGTTCGCGCTCATTGAAAACAAGCACCCTGCCAGCTGGCGGCGCACTGCGTTGGGGGCAGTCAGATCGCGTGCACGCAGGACAGCCCAATCCGATCGGCGTCGCTGCCGCGTCGCCCAAATCCCAACCCCGTGCCGCGGCCAAGGGTGCCGCAAGCTTGGCATCAATCCCCAAACATATAGCGAATTCAGCTTCAACGCCGCCGCTCACAGCGGTTTGCGGGTGCACCGTGCGCGACAGCGTGAACCAGCGGCTTTTGTCCTCCAGCTCAACCAGATGCGGCATCAGCGTGCCTGGCCGTGCAAAAACATTGTGCACGTGCCACAAGGGACATCTGCGGTCCGTTTCCACCAACGGTGATGCGCTCGCGCCTGCATAACGCTTACTGCTCTGCCCCGCCCGATCGATCCGCAGCATGAAAAATGGCAACCCGCGTTGCCCAACCCGCTGCAAAGTCGTTAGGCGGTGTGCGACTTGTTCAAAACCAGCCCCAAACCGGCGTTGCAACAAAATGAGATCATAGCCTGTCGCTTCGCAGGCGCGCAGGAAACGTGCGTAGGGCATCATGACGGCGGCGGCAAAATAGCTGTGCAAATGGCGTCGGTAGAGACGTTCCCCTGCCCGTTCGGTAAAGGAAGCGCCGGAGACGAGCGCCTCTATCTCCGCCTTTGCCTCCAACATACCAAGTTGCAAGGCGGCGGCGAATGTGCGGCTTGCTGGGTCCAACAGCTCCGACAGCTGCAATTGCCGCGCATGGAGGTCCAACCGGCGCAATCGGTCAGGCATTACGTCAAACGGCAATATCCGTATCGACAGCTGATGCTTCACGCGCAGCCGTTCGGTAATCGCGCCATACAGGTCCGCGTTGGTGAGGCGCAGTTCATCCGCGAGATTTTCAGCTTGCGAGTCCAAATCTGCTAAATGGTTGCGCCAGCGTTCAATCTCGCGCCGCGCCGATGCGATAGATTCCGGTTCAATGCTTGCGCCGCCTTGCATCGTGCCCGCCGCGCCATGCGAACCGCCGGACAAGCGGTCAAACGCGCGGGCAAAAGCTTCGGCTGCGTCAGGGCTGGCGGCAATCCATTCTTCCACTTGCGTTCGGTCGACCGACAAATCGGCAAACATAGGATCGCTCAACCGACGGCGAATGGCCTCAACGCCACCGCCTGGGGTTGTCCCAGTCAGTGTGCGTGGATCGAAGTCATATGACTGCGCGAGCTTCAGCAACAATGTGGCCGTGAGTGGCCGCTGGTTGCGCTCTATCAGGTTGAGGTACGACGCCGATATTGTGAGCGCATCGGCCATAGCCCCTTGTGTCAGTCCGTTTGCACGACGGATTCTGCGGACGGCATGACCGGCAAATAGCTTTTGTTCACTCATGGCAGCGCCTTGTAAGTTATATTACAGATTTACAATTAATCCTTAGATTATCTGCACCATAACACAACAAATATTACAAAATTGACTCGTCCTTTGGCCATTTGCGCCGCATAACGGCAGTCATAGATCAGGTTACCAAAGGAATTGTAAATGTCGTACCAGTCGCTCATTGCTGAAAACAGCACGCACATTGCCGCGAATAATGGCACTTGGGACTCGATTAGCGCGGAGTCCGTGGCGCGTATGCAGTTGCAAAACCGTTTCCAGACCGGCCTCGACATTGCGCGCTACACCGCGAAAATTATGCGCGAAGACATGGCGGCTTATGATGCTGACTCCGCGCAATATACGCAGTCGCTCGGTTGCTGGCACGGGTTCATTGCGCAGCAGAAGATGATTTCGATCAAGAAGCATTTCGGCACCACCAAGAAGCGCTATCTTTACCTGTCGGGCTGGATGATTGCGGCGCTGCGCAGCGAGTTTGGCCCATTGCCCGACCAATCGATGCATGAAAAGACGAGCGTCCCTGCCCTTATCAGCGAACTCTACACATTCCTACGTCAAGCGGACAGCCGTGAGCTCAACCTGCTCTTCAAGGACCTTGATGACGCACGCGCAGCGAATGACGCCGCCAAGGAAGCACAGGCGCTTGCCAAAATCGAAAATCATGAAACCCACGTCGTGCCGATCATCGCGGACATTGACGCAGGTTTCGGCAATGCCGAAGCAACCTATCTTCTGGCCAAAAAGATGATCGAAGCGGGTGCATGCGCCCTGCAGATCGAAAATCAGGTTTCGGACGAAAAACAATGTGGCCACCAAGATGGCAAAGTGACCGTCCCACACGAAGATTTTCTGCAAAAAATTCGTGCCTGCCGCTACGCGTTTCTCGAACTGGGCGTTCCTGATGGCATCATCGTTGCGCGCACCGACTCCTTGGGTGCAGGCCTTACCAAGCAGATCGCGGTTTCGAAAGAAGCTGGCGACCTTGGCGACTTGTACAACAGCTTCCTCGATTGTGAAGAAATCGACCCAAGCACAGCGCAGAATGGCGATGTCATCCTGAACCGCAATGGGAAGCTTTTGAAGCCAAAGCGTTTGCCTTCGAACCTTTTCCAATTCCGTTCAGGAACAGGCGAAGACCGGTGCGTGTTGGATTGCATCACATCGCTGCAGAACGGCGCCGACCTCATCTGGATCGAAACCGAAAAGCCGCACATCGATCAGATTGCCGGCATGGTCGACCGTATCCGCGAAGTCGTTCCCAACGCCAAGTTGGCGTATAACAACTCGCCAAGTTTCAACTGGACGCTCAATTTCCGTCAGCAGGTGTTCGACGCCTGGGCCGCTGAAGGTAAGGATGTGTCGGCTTACGACCGCGCAAACCTGATGAGCGCATCATATGACGAGACCGAATTGGGCACCCAAGCTGATATGCGGATCCAGAATTTCCAACGCGATTCTGCAAAGCGTGCGGGCATTTTCCACCACCTGATCACCTTGCCAACATATCACACCGCCGCATTGAGCACGGACAATCTGGCGAAGGATTATTTCGGCGAAATGGGTATGCTTGGTTATGTTGCCGGCGTCCAACGCAAGGAAATCCGCCAAGGTATCGCCTGTGTGAAGCACCAGAACATGTCGGGTTCCGACATTGGCGACGAGCATAAGGAATATTTCGCTGGCGAAGCCGCGCTCAAGGCCGGTGGTAAAGACAATACCATGAACCAGTTTAGCAACGCAGCGTAAGAAAGGTGAATCCATGAGCGAACCAGCACGTGCACGCGCCGTTTTGTCGACCGAGGACCTCACGCTTTTGAGGCAAGCCTTGGTCCACTATCTGGAAGCGATAAAGGATCAGCCAGAATCGATTAAATTTGCCCGCCTCTACCACCGTTTGGGGAGCGCAGGCGGCAAATAAGCGCGCCTATATTTTACGAGTTTTCCTGGGGAGGAAAACACCTAACCGCCGGCAGCAATGTCGGCGGTTTTTTCTATGGGCCAACGCATTGTCGCTAATATTTTCTTAAGGCCGTTGGTATATCCCCCTTGCAACCAAACAGGCTGGGGCGCGTGGATAATACACTAAAAATCTTGCTTGGGGTTCTGTCTGTCACCGGGTTCATCACCGTGGTCATTCCGCAGGGCAATCCCATTGCGCCCCACGAAGCCGCAGATGGCACGAACGCAGAAGTTAACGCGCCGCCGCCCGAACCAACAGCACCGCCACCCTCTCCACCGCCATCTCCGCCGCCTGTTTCATTCGATTCCGGGGTTTCTGTTGGATTTATAACCGGCACGCCATCGATTGACGGCAGACCAATTCAAGCTGATTTCGGGTTGCCATTTGGCGTATCTCCGCGATCCGACAGAGAAAATCCGGACGCACCCCAAAAGAACAAAATTGGCTATACACCGCTGGTATTTAGCATACTGGGCGCACCTACCCAAAATGAGGAAGATGAGGTGGAAGAGAACACGGAGACTAACGCACCCTTACGAAGCGAACCCAGAAGCCAAGATTTATTGGGCAGTCCAGCCACCATCGACCGATAGGTTCGTTCCGGTAATCGCGCTGGCCTCGTCCCGGCACAGGAACACCGCCAAAGCCGCCAATTGTTCAACCTGAACAAATTTTTTCTGCGGCTGGTTGGCCAGCAACACATCGTTGATAACCTGTTCGCGCGTCAATCCGCGTGCCTTCATCGTGTCGGGAATCTGGTTTTCAACCAAGGATGTCCACACATATCCTGGGCAGATATTGTTGACGGTTATGCCCTGCGTCGCAACCTCAAGCGCAACCGTTTTGCTAAAGCCTGCAAGGCCGTGCTTCGCCGCGTTATACGCCGACTTAAACGGTGACGCGACAAGGCTGTGCATCGAACCAGTATTGATGACCCTGCCCCATCCCTTTGCCTTCATCGCAGGCAAGGCAGCTTTCGTGGTATGGAACGCGGACGACAAAATGATCGACATAATTGCGTCCCATTTATCTTCCGGGAATTCATCAACCGGGGCGACATGCTGGATACCCGCATTGTTGATCAAAATATCGGGCGATCCCAGTTTCTCGCTACATTCGGCGACCATCGCCCTGATTTCATCTGGCTTCATCATATCCGCGCCAGAATGGAGCGCTTTGCCACCGCTTGCGGCGGCGAGTTCCGCCACATAGCCTTGTATGGCATCCGCATCACCAAAGCCGTTGATCATCACATTGGCGCCCTCGGCCGCCAGTGCACGCGCATAACCAAGACCAATGCCGGATGTTGAACCAGTGATAAGCGCCGTTTTGCCTTGGAGGAACATGGGAGATAGCCTTTGCATTAGGGATGGACGTTATTTGCGTTGAACATCGCTAAACGCAATGTTGGTGCAGGACAATATGGCAGAATGCCAAGACCAAATAGGTGCAATTATATAAAAGGCCTGTCATAAGCGCCGCATGCGTTTGAATGATTGTCATAATGTCGCCGATTTTCGCCAGCTGGCGAAGTCGCGCCTGCCGTCGCCTATCTTCAACTATATCGACGGCGCAGCCGATGATGAGCGGACGAAAGGTCGCAACAGTTCGTCGTTCGACGACTGCGATCTTGTGCCCAATGTGCTCGCGGGCGTTTCAGATATCGACACGAGCGTTCGCGTCATGGGCAAAGATATTGCCATGCCGCTCATGCTATCGCCGACCGCGTTGCAACGCCTATTCCATTGGCAAGGTGAACGCGCCGTTGCCGCTGTGGCGCAGCAGTTTAATACATGGTTCGGTATTTCATCGCTTGCCACGGTGAGCATCGAGGAAGTCGGCGAACGCATCAAGACGCCAAAACTGTTTCAGCTGTATATCCACAAAGACAAAGGCCTGAACGCGTCGATGATCGAACGCTGCAAAGCCGCGAAATTTGATGCCATCGCGTTGACCGTCGATACGATCGTATCGGGCAATCGGGAACGCTGCTTACGCAGTGGCTTCACCTCGCCGCCGCGATTTACACCTGCATCCGTGCTAAGCTACGCGATCCATCCAGCATGGGCGATGAACTATATGTTCCGGGAGAAATTCTCGCTTCCCAATCTGCAGACACATGTTGACGCAGGGACCAATGTCGCGGTGTCTGTGGCCGAATATTTCAACACGATGCTCGACACGTCGATGGACTGGAAGATGGCCGAGAAAGTCCGGTCCGACTGGGGCGGCGAATTTTGCTTAAAGGGCATCATGTCCGTTGATGATGCCAAGCGGGCTGTCGACATTGGCGCGACGGCGATCATGGTGTCCAACCACGGCGGACGGCAATTGGACGGATCGCGGTCGCCATTCGACCAGATTTCCGAAATCGCCGATGCCGTTGGCGGTAAGATCGACATCATTTGTGACGGCGGCGTGCAGCGCGGCAGCCATGTGTTAAAGGCGCTGGCAGCAGGCGCGACAGCATGCTCAGGCGGGCGGCTGTATCTCTACGCATTGGCCGCAGCGGGCCAATCGGGCGTTGAACGTATCGTTGGCAAATTGCGCGACGAAATTGATCGGGACATGCGGTTGATGGGTGTCAAATCCGTCGCGCAGCTTAACCGTTCTATGTTGCGCTATCGCTAAGGCTTTTTGCGCGCCTGCAATGTTCAGGAAAATAGCGTTAGGCGGTGCTCACCAAGAACCAGATTGCGACCATCGCCAACAGAACCGCAAATATACGGCGCACTTGGTTCCGGCGGTTGCCGACAGTTATCCATCCATGGGCCTGCGCCGCCAACGCAACGATGACGAGGTGCACCGCTGTCGCAATGGCAACATAGCATGCCGACAGCAGCATCGTTTGCGGCACAACTGGCGCATTCGTTGCGATATAGGCTGGCAGGACCGTGACAAAAAACACCGCGGCTTTTGGGTTCAGCAAGTTTAGCAGCAAGCCGTGGCGGAACCATGCCGCCATTGCCGTCGCGTCTATTTGATTAGTCGCAACTTCTTGCTCCCCAACCCATGTTTGCCATGCGAGCCAGAGCAAATAGGCCACGCCTGCATAGCGCAGCAAACTAAAGGCAAAAGGTGCGCGGGCTGCGAGCGCGGCAAGCCCGACTGCCGAAGCCAAAGCAAGGATCGCAAGGCCCGTTGCAATGCCCGCGACTGCGGCAAAACCAGACCGTTTCCCCTGTGTAGCGCTGGTCAAGGCAAGCCACGCCATGTTCGGCCCCGGGGTCAGTTCAATCAGCATTGTGGTGATAAGAAAGGGAAGGAACAACGCTGTCATCATCCCCATTTTATACACGCCTTTACCCGATAGTCGATTGCGCTTGGCATTACGCGTGAACGCACCCATTTAGGGTTCATGACCAATTACTCTTTGCTTGACCTTGTTCCCGTTGTCGAAGGTGGTTCAGTGGGTGGCGCGCTCGCCAATGCCGCAGACCTTGCCGCCCACGCCGAAACTTTGGGCTTCAGCCGTTACTGGGTTGCCGAACATCACGGGATGCGCGGGATCGCCAGCGCGGCCACCAGCGTCGTCATCGGGCATATTGCCGCAGCGACCAGATCCATCCGCGTTGGTTCAGGCGGCATCATGTTGCCTAACCATTCTCCTTTGGTCATCGCCGAGCAATTTGGCACACTGGACGCGCTTTACCCGGGCAGGATCGACCTTGGGTTGGGCCGTGCGCCCGGCAGCGACCAGCGCGTTGCCGCAGCCATCCGCCGGACATTGGACAGCGACCCGAACGCGTTCCCGCGCGACGTGATGGAGTTGCAAAGCTATTTCGCCGATGACGGCAAGACCGGCATCGTCGCAACACCCGGCGCGGACGCGAATGTGCAACTCTATATCTTGGGCAGCAGCCTCTATGGCGCGCAAGTGGCCGCTGCATTGGGCTTGCCCTTTGCCTTCGCCAGTCACTTTGCGCCGCAAATGCTCGACGAAGCCCTACACATCTACCGCAGCCATTTCCAGCCAAGCGCCGTCTTGGACAAACCCTATGCGATGGCGGCATTCAACATCATTGCAGGCGAAACCGATGCAGAAGCGGAATTTTTGGCGAGCTCATTGATGCAAAGCTTCGTCGCCCTACGCACCGGCAACCCGCGCCAAATGCCGCCACCGGTCGAAGGCTATGTGGCGTCACTTCCACCGCAATTTACGTCCGCGTTGAACGACATATTATCCGCCAGCGCAATCGGTTCCGCTGACACCGTAAAGACAGGCGTGAAAGCGTTTTTGGCGCGCGCACAAGCAGACGAAATTATCGTCGCCTGTTCGGTTTTCGATCATGGAAAACGAAAACGGAGCCTGGATATAACAGCCTCCGTTTTCGCGGAACTTAATAAACGCGTGGCTTTGGCTTGATATACTCTGCCTCGTCGGTCAGCGTATAATCATGCACTGGGCGGTAGTCGATTTTCACCGCGCCGCCGGATCCACCCCAACCTTCAAACCATGAAGCGGTGTGCTTCATCCAATTTGCGTCATCGCGCTCTGGATAATCCTCATGCGCATGCGCGCCGCGGCTTTCCTTGCGGTTGTTGGCGCTTTCAATGGTGCAGACGGCCTGTGCCATCAAATTGTCGAGCTCAAGCGTTTCGATGAGGTCGGTATTCCAGATCATGCTGCGGTCGGTGACGTGCACGTCGGCCAAACGCTGATTGACCTTTTGCATCTCGGTGACGCCTTCGGCCAGCAATGCTGTGTCGCGGAAAACCGCAGCGTGCTTTTGCATTGTCCGCTGCATTTGCAGACGAATGTCTGCGGTCGGCGAACCGCCCTTTGCCGCACGGAACTTGTCGACGCGGGTCAGCGCCAAATCGGCAGCATCTTTCGGCAGCGCCTTGTGCGGCGCACCTGGCGTCAATGACGATTTCAGATGCAAGCCCGTTGCGCGTCCGAATACAACCAAGTCGATCAACGAGTTTGATCCAAGCCGGTTTGCGCCATGCACGGAAACGCATGCTGCTTCGCCGACCGCGTAAAGGCCGCGCACGATGACTTCGGGATCATCACCAACCTTAGTGACCACCTGACCATGATAATTGCACGGAATTCCGCCCATATTATAGTGCACCGTTGGTGTCACGGGCAGTGGTTGACGTGTCAGATCGACGCCAGCGAAAATCTTTCCGCTTTCGGTGATGCCGGGCAGACGCTGCGCCAAAACGTTAGGATCGATATGGTCGAGATGCAGGTAGATATGGTCCTTATGTGGACCGACACCGCGGCCTTCACGCATTTCAAGTGCCATCGAACGGCTGACAACGTCGCGTGAAGCCAAATCCTTCGCGGACGGTGCATAACGCTCCATGAAGCGCTCGCCTTCGCTGTTGGTCAGATAACCGCCCTCGCCGCGCGCGCCTTCTGTAATGAGAACGCCAGCGCCATAAATGCCAGTAGGGTGGAATTGCACGAATTCCATATCTTGAAGCGGAAGCCCTGCGCGCAGCACCATACCGCCACCGTCACCGGTGCAGGTATGCGCCGAAGTGGCGGAGAAATAGGCACGGCCATATCCGCCGGTTGCCAGCACGACGGCGTGGCTCTTGAAACGGTGGATGGTGCCATCTTCCATGCACATGGCGATAACGCCGCGGCATTCGCCATTTTCCATAATCAGATCGAGTGCGAAATATTCAATGAAGAAATCGGCGTCATATTTCAGGCTCTGCTGATACAGGCTGTGCAACATGGCGTGACCGGTCCGGTCGGCCGCTGCGGCAGTACGCTGAACGGGGGGGCCTTCGCCCATATTCTGCATGTGGCC
>DBOA01000196.1 GCA_002299195.1 Sphingomonadales bacterium UBA658 | reverse complement strand
TGTTCGGCCATGCCAAAGTCGGTGCAATTATGCGTCACATAGGCGTCGAGTTCTTCGAAGCTGCCTTCATCCAGCAGGATATCAAGCCGCTCGCGCGCGGTCAGGCGACCCTTGGCATGTTGCGCGTCAATGCGCTTTTGTCCGCCACCCAATTTGGACGCTGCGCGCCGCAATTCCAGTTCAGCGATGTTGGCCGACATGGTTTTCCCCATAAGCAATTTTGTTGCGTGAAGCTTTGGCATCGTGGCGATGCAATTGCAAATTAATCGTGCGATTAAATCGACGAATATCTCACCAATATTGAAAGCTGCCAAAAGCGAAAAAGGACGCTATAGGGCCACGCCATGGAACAAGTTCATCCCATCAAAGTCGCTGCACTCTATCGCTTTGTGTCGTTCGATGCGCCTGCAGCGCTGCAGCCGCTAATCCAGGAACAATGCACAGCGGGCGGCATCAAAGGCACCATCTTGTTGGCGCATGAAGGAATCAACGGCACCGTCGCCGGAGAGCCCGCTGCTATCGACGCCCTCATTTCTTTTCTGCGCGCTATTCCGGGCTGCGCAGAATTGGATGTCAAATATTCGCATGCCGATGAAATGCCCTTCTACCGGATGAAAGTCCGGTTGAAGAAGGAAATCGTAACGCTGGGCGTAGACGGCATCGACCCGAAACGGGAAGTCGGCACTTATGTGCAGCCAGAGGATTGGAATGCCTTGATTTCCGATCCGGACACGGTGCTCATCGATACCCGCAATGATTATGAGGTTGCGATTGGCACATTTGAAGGAGCAGTCGATCCGCGGACCAAGTCGTTCAGCGAATTTCCGGTATGGTTTCGCACGCATCGCGATGAATTGGCCGCAGGCAAAACGAAGTTTGCCATGTTCTGCACCGGCGGCATACGTTGCGAAAAATCGACCGCCTTCCTGAAAGCAGAAGGGATAGACGACGTCTACCATCTCGAAGGCGGCATATTGCGCTATTTGGAGAATATCCCCGAAACCGAGAGCAAATGGCAGGGCGAATGTTTCGTCTTCGACGAACGCGTGTCCGTGAAGCATGGGCTTGAGCTTGGTGAGATGGAACTGTGCCACGCATGCCGCAGGCCCATTTCGCAAGAGGACAAGGCGTCAGCGCATTTTATCGAAGGCGTCGCCTGCCCAGCTTGCTATGCCGAGCGCACCGACGAAGACCGCGCACGTTTCGCAGAGCGGCAGAAACAGATCGCGCTCGCCAAAAAACGCGGCAAGCAGCATATCGGCGTCAACCCGCGCATTGATGACTGATCTGCCCATCCTCTACAGTTTCCGGCGATGTCCGTACGCCATGCGGGCAAGGATGGCGATTGCAGCGAGTGGCGTCCAAGTTGAACTGCGCGAAGTGGTGCTTCGGGACAAACCACCTGAAATGATCGCTGTGTCGCCAAAGGGAACCGTTCCGGTGCTAGTTGTGGGCGATGATCATGTTGTCGACGAGAGCCTGGACATCATGCGCTGGGCATTGGCGCAAAATGATCCCGAAAACTGGTTGGCCCATGCGGATGCGGGCATGATCGCGGCCAATGATGGCCCGTTCAAACAGGCGCTGGACCGGTACAAATATCCGCATCGTTATGGTCTGGCGGACGGTCTGGAACATCGTGAGGCTGCACGCGATCATTTGTCGGGCCTGAACGATATATTGGCGACGCAACCCTATTTGGGCGGCAGCGCCCCCGCGTTTACCGACATCGCCTTGTTTCCCTTTGTTCGACAGTTTGCCGCAACCGACCCGCTATGGTTCGATGCATTGCCACTATCTGCGCTTCAGGCGTGGCTGAACGGACTGCTTGCGTCGGACCTGTTTGGCCAGATCATGACCCGCTACCCCAAATGGACAGCGGGCGACGAAATTATTCTCTTTCCATAAACCGCAGTGCTAAGCCTGTCGAAGCACGTCTAGCCGATAAGCGCCCTTCGACAGGCTCAGGGCGACGGTGAGGTTCGCCGTTATTTCATCAACACCAGTTCTTCGGACATGCTTGGATGCAGCGCGACGGTATCGTCGAAATCCTGCTTCGTAAGCCCTGCTTTGACCGCAATGGCCGCGGCTTGAAGGATCTCGCCACTGTCCGGCCCAATCAGATGCAATCCGACCACGCGCTCGTTTGCGCCCGCGACCACCATTTTATACAATGCGCGTTCGTTGCGGTCGGCCAACACATTCTTCATCGCGCGGAAATCGCTTTTGTAAATTTTGACGTCCGGATGCGCCGCGCGGGCTTCGGCCTCTGTCATCCCGACGCTGGCGATTGGCGGATTGCTGAACACCGCAGTTGGTATGCAGTCATAATTCACCGTGCGCAGATTGTTGCCAAAGACGCTGTCGGCAAAAGCATGGCCTTCGCGGATCGCAATTGGGGTCAGCTGAACGCGGTTTGTGACATCGCCCACCGCATAAATACTCGGCACATTGGTCCGATTGTCGTCGCCAACCTGTACAGAGCCATCCTTGGCAAGCGCGACGCCAACCTCTTCAAGTCCGACGCCTTTGCTGTGCGGTGTCCGGCCAATGGCCCAAAGTAGCAGATCGGTCTCAATGGTCTCGCCTTGGTTGGTTTCGATCACCAAGCTGCCATCATCCTGCTTGGTGATAGATTTGAAGCTGCAGTTGAAGCGAATATCGATACCCTTATGGCCGCTAATGTCCACAAGGCGGTCGACAATTTCGTCATCATAACTGCGCAAAATACGGTCGCCATGCGTCACAAGGCTGACTTTGACGCCAAGTTCGTTGAAGATACCTGCGAATTCGTTGGCGATATAACCGCCGCCTGCGATCACCGCCCGCTTCGGCAGTTCGGGTAAGCTGAACACTTCATTTGACGTGATACCATGCCCAGCCCCGGCTATTTCCGGAACCGATGGCCAAGCGCCCGTGGCAATGAGGATATAGGCCGCCGAAATTTCGCGTCCGCTCGCCAAGCGCACGCTGTACGGCCCCGTCACAACCGCGCGTTCGCGAAACACCTCTACCTTATTGTTGCCAAGCGTCTGGCCGTAAAGACCTTCGAGACGGTTCACCTCCGCCGCGACATTGTCGCGCAAGACGTTCCAGTCAAACGTCGCGCCGGCCGTGCTCCATCCGAAACGCTGCGCGTCGTGCAGGTCTTCAGCGAAATGTGATCCGTAGACGAGCAGCTTTTTGGGAACACATCCGCGGATAACGCAAGTGCCACCAACACGATGTTTTTCGGCAACGGCGACACGCGCCCCGTGCGAAGCCGCTATCCGCGATGCGCGAACGCCGCCCGAACCAGCGCCAATGACAAACAGATCATATTCAAATTCAGCCATGCGATTATTTCCTTATGTTATGGCCATATGGTTGCGGCGCAACGCATTTGCCAATGGCATTTTTTCATCTGTCTTATCGAACAACCATGAGAGGTCAGTTGTCGCCCAGAGCCGCCGCAATCAATGCAGTCGTCGACGGATCAAAGCCTGTGGCGCCGTTTTCGCCGATGCTTTTTGCGATTTGCTTGCCCAGCTCAACCCCGAATTGGTCAAACGGGTTAATACCAAGCAACACTGCATTCACAAAAGTTCGGTGTTCGTAAAACGCAATCAATGCGCCCAACGCAGATGGCGTCACATCGTCCATCAATATCGTGGTTGATGGCCGGTTGCCCGCATAGTTGCGTGCCAGATCATCTGACTTCTGCCCCGCCATCAACGCCGCACCTTGGGCAAAACAGTTCACTAGCAGTGTTTCATGGTGGGCTGTATCAAAGTCATGTCCAGGCGTTTTGCTGGCAATGAATTCGACGGGGATAAGATGCGTTCCCTGATGCAACAACTGGAAGACTGCATGTTGCGCGTCGGTTCCAACCCCGCCCCATGTGACTGGCGCGCTGTTACGGCCCAGTGGCACGCCATCGGCTGTTACCGATTTACCGTTCGATTCCATTTCCAATTGCTGCAGATAATCGGGCAGCAATCGCAGCCGTTCGTCATAGGCAAAAACCGCGAGGGTGTGGCAGTCCTTGATCTGGGCATAATATAAATCGCAGAACGCAGCCATCGTCGGCGCATTTTCCAACAGGGGTGCATTGCGGAAATGCCGGTCCATCGCCGCGGCACCTTCAAGCAGTTCTTCATACACGGCCCAGCCAAGCCCGAGCGCAACGGGAAAGCCAATTGAGCACCACAGCGAATAGCGCCCGCCAACCGATTCATTGAACGGCAATATGCGACTTTCATCGACGCCCCATTCAAGCGCTTTGTCGGGATAGGCCGTAAGCGCCACGAACTGGGCATAAGGATCGGCAACACCGCAGTCGCGCATCCACTCCATCGCGCTGGTTGCGTTCAGCAAGGTTTCCGTCGTGGTGAATGTCTTGGATGCGACCGCGACGATTGTCTTATGCGGGTCCATGCCTTTCACAGCCTCAGTCAGCGCAGCGCCGTCGATATTCGACACAACCTTTACATCATAACGCGCACCATCGCGGCCCAAGGCATCGACCAGCAATTTTGGCCCAAGCGCGGAGCCGCCAATACCGATGTGCAAGATATGCTTGATGTCGCCCATAAATCCGGCGTCGATCGCCTCGACAAGGCCGCGCATGCGTTCTTGAAGTGCACGTGCATGGGCGACGGCCTGCACATCGCCATTACCGCGCTCTGCGGCATGCTCGGCAGCACGGCCTTCGGTTACATTGACGGCAGCGCCCGAAAATAATGCCGATTTGGCGTCGCCCAAATGCATGTCTTGGGCAAGTTTCGCGAACTGGGACAGCATGGCGTCATCAAGATGGGTCTTTGACATGTCAAAGCGTAATCCCGACTGCTCTATGGTCATTTTGGCAACGCGGTTGGGGTCTGATGCAAATAGCTCAACCAGCGTTTTTTCTTGCTGCTTTTCAAGCTCAGCCCAGCTGTGGTCCGTCATTATATACCCTTTATCAATCGCGCGAATGTCGCCTGTGAATCTCGACGCTGGCAAATAGCGCGTCTACGCGATAAAAGGCCAGCCAATCCGTCATAAGACGACATTAATTTGCGAGATTATGTGACCTCACCCACCGACAAGACAGACGACGCGAACGTAGCCGCTCCTTCACAACCGCATCCAGCCACGCCCCCTTCCGAATGGCGCGAATTTGGCGGCTTCCTTTTGAAGTTGGCGGTATTCGTGTTCATTCTGCGAAGCTTCATCGTCTCGCCGTTCAATATTCCTTCGGAATCAATGCAGCCCCGCTTGCTCATTGGCGATTATCTGTTGGTTGCGAAATGGCCGTACGGCTATTCCAAATATAGCCTGCCCCTTTCCCTGCCCCTCATCCCCGGGCGGATATTCGCCAGCGAACCAAAGCGCGGCGATGTTGTGGTGTTCAAGGCACCCATGTCGAACGGCACAGATTATATTAAGCGTGTGATCGGCCTTCCCGGTGACGTCATCCAAATGCGCGATGGCATTTTGGAGATTAACGGCGTGGCGGTCAAAAAAGAACGCATTGCTGATCTTGTAATTCCGGTAACGCAAAATATGCGCGACACCGCTGAAATGGACCGCAACCCCTTCCCGTGCTGGCGCCCCGATATGGAAGAGGCGAGCCCGGATGGTGGCACGCAATGCCGGTACCCGCGTTTTCGCGAGACTTTGCCCGAGGGCAAGAGCTACGAAATTCTCGACCTTGCCAACGGATTGGAAGGCGACAACACCGAAGCCTTTGTTGTCGGCGAAAAAGACGTGTTCCTGATGGGCGATAACCGCGACCGCAGCGCCGACAGCCGCTGGACACCCATTGATAAGCCCGGAGCCATTGGCATCGTGCCACAAGAAAATCTTGTCGGGCGCGCGCTGGTTTCGGTATTTTCTACCGATGGGTCGTCACATTGGTTGCTGCCATGGACATGGTTCACCGCGGCACGCCCTGACCGCATTGGACAAGGGTTTTGACCAACAGCGATAAAGACAATTGGCTGAAGGCATTAATGCCCAAGCCGCCGTCGGATCTGACGTTATATCACCGCGCGCTGACGCATGGCAGCACCGGACAGGCTGATTATCAACGCCTTGAGTTTCTGGGTGACCGGATATTGGGTCTGGTTATCGCGGATATGCTGTACCACCGATATGCCGAGGAAGCCGAAGGTCGCTTGTCGCACCGTCTGAACGCCTTGGTATCGGGCCTGACATGCGCGGATATCGCCCGGCAGCATGGGGTTCCCGATTATGTGCGGCTTGGCAAACAAGCCCGCGACGACGGCGCGCAGCAAAGCGACAATGTGCTTGGGGACGTTATGGAGGCGCTGATTGGCGCTCTTTATTTGGACCACGGTATCGACGCTGCGCGCGCGCTCATCGAGCGCCTATGGGGTCCGTTGATTGAAACCGCCAATGGTGCGCCAAAGCATCCCAAATCCGCGCTTCAGGAATGGTGTGCCGCGCATGGCCGCAGGGTTCCGGAATATGTAATAACGAAAAAAGAAGGCCCTCCCCACGCTATGACATTTGAAATTACCGTCACCGTAAAAGGTTTTGACCCCGTCACCGCGACAGCGCACAGCAAACAGGCTGCTGAAACGGCCGCTGCGCTCGCATTTTTGGATGTCCACGCATGACCAAAAAATGCGGTCATGTCGCCATCATTGGCGCACCAAATGCAGGCAAATCCACGCTGGTCAATGCGTTAGTCGGTCAGAAGGTCGCGATTGTCAGCCCCAAGGCGCAGACAACCCGCACACGCATGCTTGGCGTCGCGCTTGCCGGCGAAACACAGATCATATTGGTCGACACGCCGGGGATATTTGCGGCGCAACGCCGCTTTGACCGCGCCATGGTTGCTGCGGCATGGGACGGCGCGGGCGATGCGGACATGATTGCGCTCATCGTCGATGGCCGGGCCGGAGCCGGCCCGAAGGTCGAGAAGATATTGGAGGGGCTGAAGGATCGCCCTGAACGCAAGTGGTTGGTGCTGAACAAGGTCGATATTGCCGCCAAGGAAAAGCTGCTGTCGCTCACAACGAAATTGACCGAAAAATGCGATTTCGAACAAATTTATTATATCAGCGCGGCGACGGGTGATGGTCTTGACGAATTCAAACAAGCGCTGGCCGATGCCATGCCGGATGGCGAATGGCATTTTCCTGAAGATCAAGTTTCCGATGCCACAGACCGTTTAATCGCGTCTGAAATCACGCGAGAGCAGCTATATCTGCAACTCCATGAAGAGCTGCCTTATGCCAGCGCCGTGGAGACCGAGAAATATAGCGAGCGCGAAGACGGATCGTTGGAAATCCATCAGCAGATCCTCGTCGCCAGACCTACCCAGCGCGCGATCGTGCTTGGCAAAGGCGGTGCGCGGATCAAGGCGATTGGCGAGGCTGCCCGCAACGAATTGGCAAAATTGATGGGCGTGAAGGTCCATCTATATTTGCATGTGAAGGTGTACGCAAAATGGGACGAGGATCGCACCTTGTACCGCGATATCGGGCTCGAATGGGTCGAGTAACCGCAGGCCGAAAGGCCTAAGAGATGTCATCCCCGCCGCAGCAGGGATGACATGTTTCTCTGCGGCTTACTTCGCTGTTTTTGCCTTGGGCTTGGCCGCTGCCTTTTTCTTAGGTGCAGCCTGTTTCTTCGGCGCAGCCTTCTTCTTCGTTTTTGATGGCATCGCCGCGCGTGCGTCGATCAATTGTGCGGCCTCTTCCAACGTGAGTTCGTCGGGTGCAATCGACTTGGCCAAAGTCGCGTTGGTCGTACCGTCAGTGACATAAGGCCCAAAGCGGCCTTCCATCAGCTTGAGCTCAGCCTCTGTACGTGGATGCTTTCCAAGCTCCTTAAGAGGAGCACGGGCCGCACCGCGCCCACGACCCGGATTGGCAGCCGCCTCGGCCAGCTTGGCCACGGCACTGTTCATGCCCGTTTCGAACACTTCGGTCGTCGACTGCAACCGTGCATATTTTCCATTATGCGCCAGATATGGGCCATAACGCCCTATGCTGGCCGTTATCGGCTCACCGCTTTCGGGGTGGGTTCCAACTGTGCGCGGCAAGGAAAGCAGCTTTACCGCCCATTCAAGGCCGATATCTTCTGCAGGAATATCTTTCGGAATAGATGCGCGCTTGGCATCTTTGCCTTCGCCCATTTCGAAATAGGGACCAAAACGACCCGATTTGCGGCTCACTTCCAATTGCGTTTCTGGATGTTGGCCAAGCACTTCTGGCCCCGTGTCTTCGCCATTCTCACCACCGGGCTGCGCGAACTTCCTTGTGTATTTGCAATCCGGATAATTTGAGCACGCGACAAACGCGCCAAATTTACCGCCACGAAGCGCAAGCCTGCCCTCGCCGCATTTCGGGCATAGGCGCGGGTCAGTGCCATCTTCGCGCTCAGGAAACAGATACGGCGACAGGAAGATATCCAGCTCAGCGGTTACTTCCGAAGGCTTCTGCGCCATGACTTCAGCCGTCTTCGGTTTAAAATCGCGCCAGAAGGATTCCAAAAACGCCTGCCAATTTGCACGGCCGCCGCTGATTTCATCAAGCTGATCTTCCAGCCCTGCGGTGTAATCATACGCGACATAACGTTCAAAAAATCGTTCGAGAAATGCTGTGAGCAATCGGCCCGATTCCTCTGCAAAGAAACGATTTTTTTCAACGCGGACATATGCTCGGTCTTTCAGAACCTGAATGGTCGACGCATATGTCGATGGACGACCAATACCCAGTTCCTCCAGTCTTTTAACGAGCGTTGCTTCCGAAAAACGGGGTGGTGGTTGCGTAAAGTGCTGCGTTTTCTCAACGGCATGCTTCGCGGGCGCATCGCCGACGGACATGGCAGGCAAAACTGCGCCATCTTCGCTCTCGCTATCGTCCAGGCCTTCTTCGTACACGGCCAAGAAACCGGGGAATTTCATCACCTGCCCCGTGGCGCGCAAGCCTGTTTGTCCGGTGCCGTCTACCAGATCAACCGTGGTGCGCTCCATCCGTGCAGACGCCATCTGGCTGGCCATCGCGCGTTTGTAGATCAGGTCATACAAACGGCCATGATCGCCGGAACCGGCCTTATCCTTGGAAAAATCCGTTGGGCGAATGGCTTCATGTGCCTCTTGCGCGTTTTTGGCTTTGGTTTGGTAGACCCGCGGTTTGTCGGGCAGATAGCCGCTGTCAAAGCGGTCAGAGATTGTTTTGCGCGCGGCGGAAATGGCGCTGTGGTCCATTTGGACGCCGTCCGTACGCATATAGGTGATCGCACCATCTTCATACAGCCCCTGCGCAATCCGCATGGTGTGGCTGGCCGAAAAACCAAGCTTGCGCGCGGCTTCCTGCTGTAGTGTCGATGTTGTAAATGGCGGTTGTGGGTTGCGCGTCACCGGCTTTGTTTCAACAGAATCGACGGTGAACTTACCCGCCTCAACCGCGGAGCGTGCTTGCTCCGCATCCGCCTCAGTTTTCAAATCCATCTTGTCGAGTTTTTTGCCGAGATATTGGGTCAGACGGGCATCGAACTTCTGCCCCTTATGCTCCATCGCAGCCTTCACCGACCAATATTCTTGCGCACGAAACGCTTCGATCTCCCGCTCGCGTTCAACGATTAAGCGCAGCGCAACCGACTGAACACGGCCTGCGGACTTTGCACCCGGCAGTTTGCGCCACAATACGGGCGACAGCGTAAAGCCCACAAGATAATCCAGTGCACGGCGCGCGCGATAGGCATCGATCAGGTCGATATCCAACGCCCGTGGATGCTTCATGGCGTCGGTGACCGCCTGCTTGGTAATCGCGTTGAAGGTCACGCGGCCAACATTTTCAGGCAGCGCCTTTTTCTTGGCGAGCACTTCTTGCACATGCCAACTGATCGCTTCGCCTTCACGGTCAGGGTCGGTCGCGAGGATCAATCCGTCGGCCTTTTTCGCCTCGTCGGTTATCGCCTTCAGCTGCTTTGCCTTGTCGGCATAATTATCCCACAGCATTTCAAAGCCATTTTCAGGATCAACCGAACCATCCTTGGGCGGCAAATCGCGGATATGTCCGTAGGACGCCAATACCTTGAACCCGGGGCCCAAATATTTCTCGATTGTCTTGGCTTTTGCAGGTGATTCAACGATGACTAATTGCATGATAATATGAGCTTTTCTATAATCTCTCGCGTACGCGTATAGGCTGATGGGGTTGGAGGGGTGTCGTCAAGACGAAAATTTCATGCGGCGATACGCACTTTTCCGCCTGCCCCGCGCTCCAGTTTTCCGGCCAGTTCCATTTCGAGCAGAACCATCTGCACATTGGCTTGACTGCTGCCCGATTGGCGCACCAATTCATCCACCGAAACATAGGTCATGCCCATCAGGTCGATGACGGCTTGCCGCTCGTCATCGGTGCCGTTGCCGATAGTTGCCGGCTCCGACGCAACATATCGCGCAGGCACCGCGCGCATCCGGTGATCCAGCGGCCGGACAAGTTCGGCGATTTCTTCGGCATTCTGGACAAGCGTGGCGCCTTCACGGATAAGCTGGTTGCAGCCGCGTGATCGCGGATCAAGCGGCGACCCCGGAATGGCCATAACTTCACGCCCGGCTTCGGCGGCAAGCCGCGCGGTAATGAGCGATCCGGATTTGGGTGCAGCCTCAACCACGACCGTACCCGCCGATATTCCTGCAATAATCCGGTTGAGATATGGAAAATGCCGCGCGCGGGGTTCGGTCCCGGGCGGTTGTTCGGCGATGAGCAAGCCACGTTCGGCAATCGCTTCCTGAAGCGCCTTGTTCTCCGGCGGATAAACGACATCAAGTCCACCGGCGATCACCGCGATCGTTCCGCTTTCGATTGAACCTGCATGCGCGGCGGTATCAATCCCGCGCGCCAATCCGGACACGACTGGGAATTCCATTTGGCCAAGGTCATAGGCCAGCTGCCTGGGAACTAGCATGCACCAGCCGACGCATTGCGCGCGCGACACTCGCTTCGTCGGCAAGGAGCGACGAAACCCCACCGCCGCGACGAACGAGGTCAGGTAAAGCCTCCAGCGCAGACTTTGCATTGCCAAAGCGGCCCATGAGCTGGCGATAACTGACAGGACCAATATTGGGTGATCGAATGAGCCGAAGCTGATCAAATTGTTCCTGGCTACCCCCCATTGCCGCGATCAGCCTTTGCTTTTGCCGATACGTGGTTCGGTGCCGTCCAACAGGTTTTCTATATTCGTCCGATGTTTCCAAAACACGATCAACGTGCATGCGACCAAAAGCGCGACCAAATCATATCGGCCGAAATAAGCCGCGGCTATGGGGGCACATAAAGCCGCCAATAGCCCGGCAAGTGAAGAAATCCGGAAAATCAGAAGCGCGCCAATCCACGCGATGGCATAGACAACGCCGCCTTGCCAAAACAGGCCGAACATGATGCCGGCATAGGTCGCGACACCCTTCCCGCCTTTGAAACCCAGCCACACGGGGTACAAATGCCCGAAGAACCCGCCTGCTGCGGCAAATGCGGCACCACCCGGCAGATAATGCGTGGCGATAAAGACTGCGACGAAACCCTTAAGCAAATCGAGCAACAACGTCAGTGCGGCAAGCCCCTTGCGTCCGGTTCGCAACACGTTCGTTGCGCCGATATTGCCCGATCCGATGTTCCGGATATCGCCGCCGCCAGATGCCTTGGTCAGCAACAACCCGAACGGAATTGAACCGAGCAGATATCCAAGCAGAAGACCCGCAATCATGTTGAACCCAATATCATCCATTGGTCGAATCCTCTAAATATCTGTATGACGTAACTGTTTTGTTCCGCCCGCTCAAGGCCACGGACTTGTAAGACAGCGTGGCGCATTAGCCTCGTGGCGCGTGACCAGCTTTGGCCTGACACCAACACAGAAGGTATAACTGGCCCGCTCTATCGCGTTTTGGTTTGTCGCAAATCAAATCACTCTAAGCGAAAATATCGCATAGAAGCGTCCATTATACCGCTTGTTGCAAGTCGTTCGCGCTAGATTTTTCTATTTCCGGGGACTAATGGGCGACGATGTGCCGCAGCAGCGGCTTAAACCCAGGGTTGGTATCCGTGAATTACGATGCTGTTTTCGAAAAAGCTATTGACCGCCTTCATGCCGAGGGCCGCTACCGCGTGTTCATCGATATTTTGCGGAACAAGGGCAATTATCCCAACGCGCGCTGCTTCGCCGGTCATAACGGCCCCAAGGACATCACCGTGTGGTGTTCAAACGACTATCTCTGCATGGGGCAGCACCCCAAAGTCATCACCGCTATGGAAGATGCGCTGCATGACGTAGGCGCTGGCTCTGGCGGGACGCGGAACATTGGCGGCAACACGCATTATCATGTTGAACTGGAGCATGAACTTGCCGATTTGCATGGCAAGGATGGCGCATTGCTGTTCACGTCGGGTTATGTTTCCAACGATGCGACGCTGTCGACCTTGGCCAAGGTTTTGCCCGGATGCATCATCTATTCGGACGAATTAAACCACGCATCCATGATTGCCGGTATTCGCAACGCGGGCTGTGAAAAGCGCGTTTGGCGGCACAATGATCTGGCGCATTTGGAAAAGCTGCTTGCGGCCGATGATCCAGAGGCACCGAAGCTGATCGCCTTTGAAAGCGTGTATTCGATGGACGGCGACGTTGCGCCAATCGCGGCCGTTTGCGATTTGGCCGATAAGTATAATGCGCTTACCTATTGCGACGAAGTGCATGCCGTTGGCATGTACGGCGCACGTGGTGGCGGCATTAGCGAACGGGACGAAGTCGCGGACCGCGTAACGATTATTGAAGGCACGCTGGGCAAAGCATTTGGCGTGATGGGCGGTTATATTGCCGCTGATCAAAAGATCATTGACGTCATCCGGTCCTACGCACCCGGATTTATTTTTACGACATCGCTCTCGCCGGTTCTGGTAGCAGGCGTATTGGCATCGGTTCGTCACCTTAAGGTGTCTAGCGAAGAGCGTACTGCGCAACACGCCAATGCCGCCATGCTAAAGACGTTATTTGCGGATGCGGGTTTACCCGTGATGGTCAGCAATACGCATATCGTGCCATTGATGGTGGGCGATCCGGTGAAGGCAAAGAAAATCAGCGACATATTGCTCGCGGAATATGGCGTATATGTTCAACCGATCAATTACCCCACCGTGCCACGCGGTACGGAGCGGTTGCGCTTTACGCCGGGTCCGCAGCATACCGAGGCTATGATGCGCGATTTGACGAGTGCGTTGATTGAGATTTGGGACCGGGTGGAAATCCGCGCTGCTCAGGTTGCTTGAGCCAAAAGCTGCACAAAGGTTTCCCGGTCTACATTCCCGCCCGATAATGTAACCGCGGTTACCGGCTTTAATTCTATCTTTCCGGCAAGCACGGCCGCGAGCGCAACTGCGCCGCCCGGTTCCACCACGAGGTGGAGTTTCTCAAACACCAACCGCATCGCCGCAGCCACTTCAGTGGTGGTGACCGATTCGCCCTGTGATACGCGGTTGCGCAGGACGTCGAAGTTTACGGGGTAGGTCTGCGGTGTCTGTAAGGCATCACAATAGGTCGGGTGCAAAAGGTCTTTAACAGGCAAAATCTCGCCCGCTTCAAGCGAACGGATGATATCATCCCAGCCTTCGGGCTCAACGATTGCGATGTCCGCGTCGGGACAGGCGAGCGCAAGGCCCGAAGCAAGGCCGCCGCCACCGCAGCAGGAAACAATCAAATCTGGCCCTTTCATGCCAAGGCTTTTTAGCTGTTCGGCAATCTCAATGCCGGCGGTGCCCTGCCCTTCGATAACCCACGGATCACCAAAGGCGTGCACGAGCGTCGCATTGCTCTGTGCAATCAACCCGGCGGCCACTGCCTCACGCGATTCCGTTGCGCGGTCATATAGCACCACTTTCGCGCCAAGCGCTTTTGTCGCCTCAAGCTTCATACGCGGGGCGTTCGAGGGCATGACGATGGTTGCGGATATGCCAAGCTTCTTCCCGGCCCAAGCGACGCCCTGCGCATGGTTGCCACTCGATACGCCAACGACGCCGCGCGCACGCTCGTCTTCGTTTAAATCGGAGAGCCGATGCCACGCGCCGCGAATCTTGAAAGCGCCGATGGGCTGCAGCATTTCGGCCTTGCACCAAATCGTGACGCCATCCACCTCAAGCGGCAGCAAGGGCGTTTTTGGCAGAATAGCGGCTATCTTGGCCATCGCCCGCTGCACCCCTTCGTGCGTTGGCGTCTTGGTGGCTGCAGCCAATTCTTGTTCTGTCATAAAAGGCCCCTATATGCGTGCGCTTAACGAATCTCTGATAAGTGGAAATTGCATATGAGCAAGGTATTGGTAATTGGCGCAGGCGGCGTTGGATCGGTTGCGGTCCACAAAATGGCCATGAACAAGGATATCTTCAGCCATATCAGCCTTGCAAGCCGGACAAAGTCGAAGTGCGATGCGATTGCCGTGTCGGTAAAGGAACGCTCGGGCGTCGTTATCGACACCTATGGCCTTGATGCAGATGATGTTGCTGCGACAACCGCCTTGCTGAACCAGATTAAGCCAAGCCTCGTCGTCAACCTTGCGTTGCCCTACCAAGACCTCAACATCATGGACGCCTGCCTTGCTGCGGGCGTGCATTATATGGACACGGCGAATTATGAACCGCTGGATGTCGCCAAGTTCGAATATCACTGGCAGTGGGCCTATCAGGATCGTTTCAAGGATGCGGGCCTCGCCGCTTTATTGGGTTCAGGCTTCGACCCCGGCGTGACATCAGTGTTCACGACCTATTTGAAAAAGCATCATTTCGACCGTATCGACACGCTCGATATCCTCGATTGCAATGGCGGCGACCATGGTCAGGCCTTTGCCACCAACTTCAA
>DBOA01000154.1 GCA_002299195.1 Sphingomonadales bacterium UBA658 | reverse complement strand
GATCGGCCGCGTCGCACCGCGGCTGGTGCCCGCACTGTCGAACCATTCGCCCGAGATGTTGACGAAACCGCCGCTGCCGAGCTTGAAACCGGCATTGGCCGACATCTGCTTGCGCGTGCCGTCACCTTCATATTGCTGACCCCACAGCGCCTGTACATCAAAGCCCGCATCGTCACGTAGCTGATAATTGATAACACCGGCAATTGCGTCTGAACCATATTGCGCAGTCGCACCGTCACGCAGCACCTGAAGATTTTTGAGCGCGATCGCCGGAATATTAGAAACGTCGGCACCCTGTGAGCCGAACGACAACGCGGTATCACCGCCCGTATAGACCTGGACCAGCGCAGACCGGTTGTAACGCTTGCCATTAATCATGACGAGAATCTGGTCAGCACCAAGGCCGCGCAGCGAAGGGGCGCGCACAAAGGTTGAAGCATCCGAAATCGTGTTCTGCGGCACATAAAAGGACGGAACCAGGTTGCGTACGACGTCGAGCAGGTTAGCCTGCGGCTGTCCCTGCAACTCGTCCGAGCCGATCACATCGACTGGCGAGGATGAAGCGGTATCCGACCGATCCGTGCGGCGCGAACCGATGACGACGATGGATTTTTCTTCGCCGGTGGCTGCTGTTGTTGTGTCTTCACTATCCTGCGCCAATGCAGGCTGCGCCGCCATCAACGCAACCGCGGCGGTTCCGCACGCCAACCACGCGCTCGATACAGACTTAAAATGTGACATGAAAATCTCCCTGATTGGCCGGGTCCGTGCCATGGTATCTCCATGGCGGTGAACCTTCGGCTGTTCCTTCCACCCCGCCCTTGTTATTGGTCAAAAAAATCCCGATGAGAAGGGTGTCAGAAAAATTGTTACAAAATGTGACAAAAACGTCACAAATGTAAAAAGGGAACTGTCATGCATCTTGTGCCAGACCAACACGCCGGCGCCGCGGAATGGATCAATTTTACCCAGTTTCTGGCGGTCGATATACGTGTGGGAAAATTATTGGCGGCTGAGCTATTAACGCATGCGCGCAAACCAGCCTATGTGCTGACAATCGATTTTGGTGATATAATCGGTGTGAAGAAAAGCTCTGCGCAAATCACAGAGCATTATACGCCTGAGGAATTGCCCGGACGACTGGTCGCTGCAGTCGTCAATTTACCACCAAGGCAAATCGGCAAAATCATGTCAGAAGTGCTGACACTCGGTTTTCCCGATGCCAGCGGGGCAGTCGTTCTTTTTACACCCGACCGCGAGGTGCCGTTGGGCAGCCGCCTCTTTTAAGAAGCAGCTGCCCGATAGCGTCTGGCAATTAAGCCATCTTTTCCTTGATTTCGGCCGCAACGTTCGATGGGACTTCATCATAATGATTGAAGAACATCGAATAGTTTGCACGTCCTTGCGTGAACGAGCGGAGCTGGTTCACATAGCCGAACATGTTGGCCAAAGGCACCATGGACTCAACAACCTGCGCATTACCGCGGCTGTCAGTGCCTTGAATTTGACCACGACGTGAGTTCATGTCGCCGATCACATCGCCCAGATATTCCTCAGGAGATACAACTTCGACCTTCATGATTGGTTCAAGCAGTTTGATGCCCGCTTTTTGCGCAGCTTCACGCATGCCTGCACGGCCAGCGATTTCGAATGCCAGCGCCGACGAGTCGACGTCATGATATGCGCCGTCATACAACGTGATTTCGAAATCGATGATTGGGAAGCCGATAAGCGATCCGGACTCTGCGGTTTCGCGCATGCCCTTTTCAACCGATGGGATATATTCCTTCGGAATGTTACCGCCCTTGACTTCATCCTTGAAGATGATGCCCGTGCCACGCTCGCCCGGCTTTACCGTGAACTTGATACGGCCGAACTGACCTGAACCACCCGACTGTTTCTTGTGGGTGTAATCAACGTCAACTTCGCGTGCGAGATATTCGCGGTAAGCAACCTGCGGCGCGCCGACATTTGCTTCAACCTTGAATTCACGACGCATACGATCGACGATGATGTCGAGGTGAAGCTCGCCCATGCCCTTAATGATCGTCTGGCCCGATTCGTGATCGGTCGAAACGCGGAACGATGGATCTTCAGCCGACAGACGATTGAGCGCGATGCCCATCTTTTCTTGGTCAGCCTTAGTCTTTGGTTCAACCGAAAGCTCGATAACGGGCTCAGGGAATTCCATACGCTCAAGAATGATAGGCGAACGTTCGGCGCACAAAGTGTCACCGGTTGTCGTTTCCTTCATACCGGCAAGCGCGATGATGTCGCCTGCGAATGCTTCGTCAACGTCCTTACGTTCGTTGGCGTGCATTTCGAGCATACGCCCGACCTTTTCCTTCTTGTCCTTCACCGAGTTCAGGTAGGTGCCCTTGACGAGCGTACCCGAGTAGATGCGGATGAAGGTCAGCGAACCGACGAAAGGATCGTTCATAACCTTGAACGCGAGTGCCGAGAACGGCGCATCGTCAGCGGCTGGGCGGCTGTCTGGCTCAAGGCTGTCCATCTTGACGCCTTGAACGTCTTCAATGTCCAGCGGCGAAGGCAGATAATCGACAACAGCGTCGAGCAATGGCTGAACGCCCTTGTTCTTGAACGCCGAACCACAGCAGACTGGAACGAACGACTGGTTCAACGTGCCCTTGCGGATCAGCGCCTTCAGCGTTGCAACGTCAGGCTCATTGCCTTCCAGATAGGCTTCCATGGCGACATCATCTTGCTCAACAGCAAGCTCGATCAGTTCGCTGCGATACTTTGCCGCTTCGTCAGCCAGATCAGCTGGGATATCTTCGTAGAAGAAGTCCGCACCAAGCGATTCGTCTTTCCAGATGATCGCACGGTTGTGCACGAGGTCGACGAGACCCTTTAGGTCCGCTTCCAAACCGATTGGAATGTACAGAACAGCTGGCTTTGCACCCAGACGATCGATGATCGATTGAACGCAATATTTGAAGTTCGCGCCGGTACGGTCGAGCTTGTTGATGAAGCACATGCGTGGAACGCCGTACTTATCGGCCTGACGCCATACGGTTTCGGACTGTGGCTCAACGCCGGCAACGCCGTCGAAGCAAGCAACCGCGCCATCGAGAACGCGCAACGAACGTTCAACTTCGATCGTGAAGTCAACGTGGCCTGGCGTATCAATGATGTTGATGCGGTGGTCGTTCCAGAAGCAGGTCGTTGCAGCCGAGGTGATCGTGATGCCACGCTCTTGCTCTTGCTCCATCCAATCCATAGTGGCTGCGCCATCATGGACTTCGCCGATTTTATACGACTTGCCGGTGTAGAAAAGGATGCGCTCGGTGGTCGTGGTTTTACCGGCGTCGATATGCGCCATGATACCGATGTTGCGATACATATTGAGTGAATGGCTGCGTGCCATATGCTTTACTCCGAAGTGTGGGCCACCGAAGTGGCCCGAATGTGATTACCAGCGGTAGTGTGCGAATGCACGGTTGGCTTCCGCCATACGGTGCGTGTCTTCACGCTTCTTGACGGCGTTGCCACGGTTCGAGGCAGCATCCATCAATTCACCCGACAAACGGGCAGCCATGGTGGTTTCGCTGCGGTTACGTGCAGCGCCGATCAACCAACGGATCGCAAGTGCCTGCGCGCGCTCTGGACGCACTTCGCAAGGAACCTGATAAGTTGCACCACCAACGCGGCGGCTGCGGACTTCGATGCCTGGCTTTACGTTATCCAGCGCTTCATGGAAGGTTTGGATAGGATCTTTCTTGGCGCGGGCTTCAACAGTTTCCAACGCACCATAAACGATACGCTCTGCTGCTGATTTCTTACCATCAAGCATCAGGTTGTTCATGAA
>DBOA01000068.1:4455-9336 GCA_002299195.1 Sphingomonadales bacterium UBA658 | reverse complement strand
TGAGTTGTTTGCTAAGATGCCTGAAATGCAGTGTGTTGCTGTATCTTGAGGGTTTAAAGCCAATTCCATGAAATTGAACGCGGGCATCCGGACATTGCACCTCATGTGTGCGCTTGCGCTGTTTGCCAGTGCGCCCGTTGGTGTGGTTGCGCAGAATGCTGTTCCAGCTGTGCCGACGAACATCCCTGCTAGCCCCGTTGCCGTCCCTGAAAACGTGGTGACTCCGCCGGTTGTTGTCCCACCTGTCATTAAACCACCCGTCGTCGCACCTGCGCCAAAACCCGTCCCGAAAAAGGGACCAGTGGATACGCTTAAGCCCGGCCAATATGTGTGGATCCCGCAAGACCGCTATGAGGGGCCGATGAAAATCGTCGTCGTGCTGGATACGCAGCGGGTCTATGTATTCCAGAATGACAAGCTGATTGGTTTCAGCACGATCTCGTCAGGTAAAAAGGGCAAAGAAACACCCATTGGTGCGTTCAATATTTTGCAAAAAAATATCGATCACAAATCCAACCTTTATAGCAATGCCCCAATGCCTTATATGCAGCGGCTCACATGGGACGGGATTGCCATACACGGCGGCTATGTACCCGGATATCCAGCATCGCATGGCTGCATTCGCTTGCCACTAGCATTTGCGAAATCATTGTTCGCGGTCACGAAACTGGATCAGGAAGTGGTGGTATTGAAGGATACATCGACGCCGGTAAAGCGGACTCCGCCTAAGCCAGAACCAATGGTTGACCCTGCGCCTGCACCCCTGACCAGCGATCCGTCGGCCGACCCGTCCGCCACCCCGCCTTCTTCGCCGCCAAAACCCAAAACGCGCACTTAAACGCAGGCCATGTTACGTCGCGGCAGACGTAACTTCGCCAATTGACGTTTACGCTAACGTAAAGTAGTGACGCTAGTGCACACAAGAGGGAAGGCGCCATGGAATCAATTACGCGCGACGAAAGGCGGGCCGATGCGACCATCGATACGCCAGACGCATTTAACCGCGATTCATTCACAATCTCGGATCTCTCGAGCGAGTTTGATGTAACCGCGCGGGCCTTGCGCTTTTACGAAGACCAAGGCCTGATTTCCCCCGAGCGATTGGGGCTTGCCCGCATTTATTCCAAGCGCGATCGCGCGCGGCTTGCATGGATATTGCGGGCCAAGCGCGTCGGTTTCAGCCTTGCTGAAATCCGGGAAATGATTGATCTTTACGATTTGAACGATGGCCGCAATATTCAGCGCCGCGTGACCATTGAAAAATGCCGCGACAGGATCAATCTGTTGAAGGCGCAGCGTGACGATATTGAAAGCGCTATTCACGAGCTTACCGAATTTGTTTCAACCGTCGAAAAGGCAGAGGCCGCAGATAAGTCCTCCGCAGCCTAATTTGATATTTCCAGCCAATTAAGGATCGAAAATGCCAAGCTACACCGCCCCCGTTCGCGATATGCAGTTCATTCTCAACGAAGTATTGGCTGTTGAGCGTTTCGCCAATCTGCCCGGCTTCGAAAATGCCAGCGCGGATATGGTCGACGCGATCCTGACCGAAGGCGCCAAATTTGTAGAGGGCGTTCTGTTCCCGTTGAACCAGGTCGGCGACTTGCAAGGCTGCACCCGCCATGAAGATGGCAGCGTCACCACGCCTGATGGCTTCAAGGAAGCCTATAAGCTGTACTGCGAAGGCGGCTGGGGCACATTGTCAGCGCCGGAGGAGTTCGGCGGCCAAGGTATGCCGCACATCGTCTCCATGGCGTTTGAAGAGCTTATGGCGAGTTCAAACATGGCGTTCGCGATGTATCCGGGGCTTACCCAAGGTGCGGTATCGGCGATCTTGGTGAAGGGCAGCGACGAACAGAAAGCCAAATATGCGCCGAATATGATTTCGGGCAAATGGGGCGGGACCATGAACCTGACTGAACCGCATTGCGGAACCGATCTAGGTCTCATCCGCACCAAGGCTGTGCCAAATGACGATGGCAGCTATGCAGTTTCCGGAACGAAAATCTTCATTTCGTCGGGCGACCATGACCTGACTGAGAATATCATTCACCTCGTCTTGGCCAAAACACCCGGTGCACCGGACAGCGTCAAAGGCATTTCGCTGTTCATCGTGCCAAAGTTTCTGGTCAATGATGACGGCTCGCTCGGCGCGCGGAACACGCTGTCCTGTGGTTCGATCGAACATAAGATGGGCATTCACGGCAATGCGACCTGCGTCATGAATTATGACGGCGCGACGGCCTATCTTGTCGGCGAAGAACATAAGGGCCTTGCGGCCATGTTTATCATGATGAACATCGCGCGTCTGGGCGTTGGCCAGCAAGGCCTTGGCATTGCCGAAGTCGCGTACCAAAATGCCGTGCATTATGCCCAAGATCGCCGTCAGGGCCGCGCGCTGACCGGTCCGCAGGATCTGGAGCAGAAAGCCGACACCCTGTTCGTGCACCCCGATGTGCGCCGCATGCTGATGGATGCCAAGGCGTTTACAGAAGGTATGCGTGCCTTGTGCCTATGGGGCGCCTTGCAAGCCGATTTGCTGCACCATGCGCAAACCGAGGAAGAACGGCAGATGGCGGACGACCTGTTGTCGCTGCTGACACCCGTCATCAAGGGCTATGGCACTGACAAGGGCTATGAAGTCGCTACGAATGCCCAGCAAGTCTATGGCGGCCATGGCTACATCGCCGAATGGGGCATGGAACAATATGTGCGCGACGCCCGTATCGCGATGATTTACGAAGGCACCAACGGCGTACAGGCGATGGACCTTGTTGGCCGGAAGCTGGCGCAAAATGGTGGCCGGGCAATTCAGGCGCTCTTCAAGATTGTTGACGAAGAATGTGCGGCCGCAAAGGGCGGGGCACTCGCGGATTTCGCGACCCGTCTTGAAAAAGCCAGTAGCGATTTGAAGGCATCGACCATGTGGTTCATGCAAAATGGCATGGCCAATCCGAACAACATCGGCGCTGGTGCGCATCATTACATGCACATCATGGGCATCGTGGCGCTTGGCCTTCAATGGCTGCGGATGGCGGAATCGGCGCAACGTGCGCTTGATGCAAGCACTGGCAATGCGGCGTTCTACGAAACCAAATTGGTAACCGCGCGCTATTTTGCGGAGCGTTATATGCCCGATTGCGGCGCGCTTCGTCGCAAGATTGAAGCGGGCAGCGAAGCGTTAATGGCCTTGTCGCCGGAGATGTTCGCCGCAGCGTAACCGCTCAGCCGTTTCATGCTCAGATACAAAAATGCCGGGATATCACGTCCCGGCATTTTTTGTTTAGTCGACGGGCAAAAAGTCGGGGACCGATAAATAGCGTTCACCGGTGTCATAGCTGAAACCAAGGACACGTGACCCCGCTGGCAATTCGGGCAGCTTCTGCGCGATGGCCGCAAGCGTCGCACCGGATGAAATGCCAACGAGCATACCTTCCTCACGTGCGGCGCGTCGTGCGGTTTCCTTGGCAACTTCAGGGTCGACCTGAATGACGCCATCCAACAATGCGGTGTGCAGGTTGTCGGGAATGAACCCTGCGCCAATCCCCTGAATCGCATGTGGTCCGGGCTGGCCACCGCTGATCACTGGCGACAAAGTGGGTTCCACCGCAAAGACGTTCAAATTGGGCCAGACCTTCTTCAACACTTCTGCGCATCCAGTGATGTGCCCACCTGTGCCAACGCCGGTAATCAAAGCGTCAATCGGCGTATCGGCGAAGTCAGCTATTATTTCCTGCGATGTGGTGCGCACATGAACGTCGATATTTGCCGGGTTTTCAAATTGCTGCGGCATCCACGAACCGGGGGTCTGTGACACGAGTTCCAAAGCACGTTCAATCGCGCCCTTCATGCCCTTTTCGCGAGGCGTCAGGTCGAAGCTGGCGCCATAAGCGAGCATAAGCCGCCGGCGTTCCAGCGACATGGACTCTGGCATGACGAGGATGAGCTTGTAACCCTTCACCGCCGCGACCATGGCAAGGCCAACGCCGGTATTTCCGGACGTCGGTTCAACGATCGTGCCGCCGGGTTTCAGGCTACCGTCTTTCTCGGCGGCTTCGATCATGGCAAGACCAATGCGGTCCTTGATTGAACCACCGGGGTTTGACCGTTCGGATTTGATCCAGACTTCGGCATTGGGGAACATGCGCCCCATCCGGATGTGCGGGGTGTTGCCGATGGTTTCGAGGATCGATTGGGCTTTCATGGATTGCTTCCTCTATATTGTGGTTCAAATGTGCGGGCGTTTTTAAGCTCGGGGAATAGCCGCGCCCACATTCCAGTGATCAATATGGCACCAACGCCGCCGAATACAACCGCGCCAACAGGTCCAAGGGCCGCCGCCGCCACACCGGACTGCAGTTCGCCCAATTCATTGGAGGCAGAAATGGCAAGGCCAGATACCGAGCTTACGCGTCCGCGCATTTCATCTGGGGTGTTGAGCTGAACCAAAGATGATCGGACATAGACGGACAACATGTCTGACGCGCCAAGGATGATGAGGGAGATTAACGCGACCGCCATGCCGGCGCCCATGTTCAGGAACCCGATGCGCGCGTCTCCAAAAACACGACTGCCAATTTCATGGCTTAAGCCAAATCCAATCGTTGCGACGCCAAAGACCACCACCGCCCAAAGCATTTTGGCGCCGACATTGCGGCGTAATGGCCTGATCGCGAGCATAAGCGCAACGACGGACGCCCCAACCGCTGGCGCGGCACGCAACTGGCCAAGACCATCCGGTCCGACCATCAGGATATCGCGCGCATACACGGGCAGCATTGCGGTGGCACCGGCAAGCAGGACGGCAAATAGGTCAAGGGTAATGGCACCCAGCAAAAAACGTTCGGACCATGTGTACCGCAGACCATCGATCATTTGCCT
>DBOA01000068.1:0-4064 GCA_002299195.1 Sphingomonadales bacterium UBA658 | reverse complement strand
GCAAACATCAAACCTGCCGAAACCCAATAAGGCAGCGACGCACTTGCGGCGAACATCAGCCCGCCTGCCGCCGGACCAAAAACCGATCCGACTTGCCACGCGATTGAACTCAGTGCGATAGCACGCGGCAATGACGCCGGCGGAACAATGTTGGGCGCGATCGCCGACATCGATGGCCCGACAAATACGCGGGCAACACCGTGCAATGCGGCAAATACGAAAAGCAGGGGCAGGGTAAGCCCATCGATATAAGTGAACCAACCAAGCGCCAATGCCACCATCATGTCGATGCTGTTGGCAAGCCGCGCGACGGTCCGGCGTTCCCAACGGTCTGCGGCCCATCCGGCAACAGGGGTCAACAATGCAAGTGGCACGAATTGCACAAGGCCAAGTAACCCAAGCTGCAGCGATGCTTCGCGAATGGACATGCCATAGTCACTGCGCGCGATGTCATAGGCTTGGTAACCGATAACGACGACCATCCCCATCGTTGCCAGCACCGCCATAAAGCGTGCGAGCCAATAATAGCGGAAGTCAACGATGCTGAGCGGGTGGATGTTGGGGTTCGTGTCAGACATGATGCATGCGCCTATCGGCTGGTGTTGCCCAAGGCAACGGGGAGATTTTTGATGACGCCGCTAGCGGCCTTTTCACGAGGCCAGCCATTATCCGGCATCTTCGGGCATGACCTGATAGTCGTTGATCGTCTCGAAAATGGTGGTGAGCGCGGCCTGTTCCTCGGCAGAAATCTCCGGCCTCCACATTTCGAATAACAATATGACGCGGGTATCCGTGCTTTTATTCCACGCCTCATGTTCGAAGCTGTCATCAAAAATCAGCGCTTCGCCTGTGCGCCATTCACGTGTCTCGTTGCCGACGCGAATGGCGCAGTCGTCAGGAACGATGAGCGGAATGTGGCAAATCAACCTTGTGTTCAAAAGTCCGTGATGCGGTTGAATATGCGTTCCGGGTTTTAGCAATGACCATAAGGCAATGGGCGAACGTTTATCGATACGCGGCATCGGCGCCAATTCCAGCGCAGCCATCGTCGCCGGACAACGCGACGCGTTGGCTCCAACTTTTTCGCCGTTACGCCAGAAATAAAACGCGCCCCAGCTTGGATCGTTGATCAGCGGGTTCGCCGCCCTTGGCCGGTCACTGCTCGCCTCGACATAAGGCGCGAAGTCTTGCCCATCGGCCAACACTGCGCGCAATTCCTCTTGCATCGCCGGCACTGCATTTTCAACTTCGGCGATCCAAGGAAATTCCGAACGCTCGTAAAATTGTCGCTGCGGCAATTCAGGAAAATAAAAGCTCGAAGGCTGCTGCACGTAAAGCTGCTTTTTGCCGAGCAACATGTCGATTGCGGTGCCAACCCGTCCGTCGCGGTGCAAACCCGCTTGCTTCAGTCCATCAACCAAATGCTGTTCGAATTTCGCCTGAACGTGCACGATGAAATCGCGCGCGCGGTTCAACATGGGGTGCAGGGATGCTGGCACGTCTGGCATCGTCGCGGCTTGGTTGAGCGCTGCTTGAAAGAACGAATTTGCTGCCCGGTCATCGCCCAAGCGTGCCTTTAACTCGCCCGACAAAATTAAGGCTGGCAAATGTCGCGGGTCAATTTCCAACTGACGCTGCAACGCAGCTTCCTCCGCCTTGGCATCTCCGGCTAGGCTACAGGCTTGCGCCATCATGAGCCATGGCATCTGCGCGTCCGGCAATTCCGACAACAAGCGCATTGCAGAAGCGGCGTCGCGGCGGCCAAGCGCCGATCTTGCGTCCGATATGATTTGTGCAGCCCCCGCAGTCATGGCTTTCCATAACCGCAAAGCCATAGGCATTACCAGAGCAGATACGCCTGCCGCGGCAAAGCTATCCGTTCCGTTGCCTTAATGTCGGGGATATTGCCGTCAATATCCCCCCATCGGCAAAGCTGGATTGATGACAAAGGTCTCCTCATCCTGCGATCTTGGTTCTTCACCGTTGAGGAAAGCCATAAGGTCAGAGATCAATCGGTCACGATCGGTCACGATCGGTCTCGAACAGGCCATGTGAGGCCCCGGCATATTCGACCAGTCGCACATCGCTAATCATGGCTGCTGCCATCCGCGCTGTCGGGCCTATCGGCACTGTCGTGTCGCTCGTTCCATGAATGATGAGCGTCGGCACTTTGAAGGCGGTTAAATCAGCGCGGAAGTCGGTCGATGAGAACGCCTCTGCAGCCTTCAGCGTTGGCCGAAGCCCTGCCTGCATCGTCATGTTCCACGCCCAGTCCAATGTTGCGCTGCTCACGGGTTTGCTCAGCCAGCCAATGCCAAAAAAGTCATGAAGAAACTTACGCATGAATGCTGGCCTGTCGGACATCATGTCTTGGGTCATTTGCTCAAACGTTTCCTGCGGAACACCGTCAGGATTGTCGTCGGTCAAAAGCAAGAAAGGCACGACTGATGATATCAACACAGCACGGACCACACCGGCGCCCTCGTAGCGCGACATGTAACGTGCGACCTCTCCGCCACCCATGGAAAAGCCAACCAGAGTGATGTTCTCACTGACGCCGGTCGCCTTCATGACATCAGGAAAATCGTCGGTCAGGCCGTCATAGTCATATCCGCCCCATGTTTGATCCGACCGGCCAAAGCCGCGCCGGTCATAGGATATCACCCGGTGCCCGGCATTCGCCAACGCTTCGGCGACGGGGTCCCAACTATCCGACGACAGCGGCCAACCATGAATGAGGATGACGGGATTGCCCGTGCCCCAGTCCTTTACATAAAGCCACGCACCGTCGCGGGTTTCGATCATGGGCATCGTGCAATCTCCTGTGTAGTCAAAGCTACACAGGAAACGGTTGAAATTGCCGGACGTTCCACGCTGGCCGTCAGCGCGATTTGGGTGCTTCAGCTGATCGTTACAAAGCTGTCCATCACCCGTTTGCGGCCCGCCTGTTCGAATTCGATCTCAAGCTTATTGCCTTCGATCTCTGCGATTTCGCCATAGCCGAATTTTTCGTGAAAGACGCGCAGGCCGATGCTCAAGTCACTGCGACCTTTATTGCCAAGGCTGACCGCGCTGCGTGTGTTTTCCGGTATGCGCTGTGGGCGCGTGTTGAACCCGCCGGATGTGGCCGCCCGTTGCCAGCCCGGGCCACGCGCATTGCTGCGGCCTTGGTTGGCGGCCGCCAGATGCGCGAACGGGTCCGTTTGTTCGCTCCAGTTGGCGCGCCAAAGTGATGCGCCGCCCGTCATCGTTTGCTCGGCCTCAATATGGTCAAGCGGCAGTTCCTCAATGAAACGGCTGGGAATGCTGCTGGTCCATTGGCCATAAATGCGCCGGTTTGCTGCATGGATGATTGTGCACCGGCGTTTGGCGCGGGTTATCGCGACATAGGCCAACCGGCGTTCTTCCTCCAACGAAGCAAGGCCGCCTTCATCAAGCGCACGTTGCGATGGGAAGATGCCTTCCTCCCATCCAACGAGGAAGACATTGTCATATTCAAGGCCCTTGGCGGCGTGAATGGTCATGATCGTGACGCTTGCGCCGGTATCGCCGCGGTCATTGTCCATAACCAGGCTGACATGTTCCAGAAACTCGCCAAGCGTTTCATATTCTTCCATCGCGCGGGCAAGCTCGCTTAGGTTTTCGAGGCGGGCCGATGCTTCGGTGCTGCGTTCTGCCTGCAAAACGGCCGTATAGCCGCATTCATCCATGATTAGCCGCGTCAGGTTCGCTGGCGACATATGCGCCGCCTCATCGCGCCAGCGGGCGATATCGACCACCAGATCGGCGAGCGATTTGCGTGCCTTGCCGGTCAACTCATCGGTTCCAACCAATCGCGCTGCGGCGACCGAAAGCGGGGCACGTTCGGCGCGGGCAACAATGTGGATTTTCTCGACCGCTTTGTCGCCGATGCCGCGTTTTGGCACGTTGACGATACGTTCAAAGGCCAAGTCGTCGGCCGGTTGGTTTACGATACGCAAATAGGCAATGGCATCGCGTATTTCGGCACGCTCGTAAAAGCGAAAACCACCAACTATCCGATAGTTAACGCCGATTTGTATGAA
>DBOA01000031.1:625-3156 GCA_002299195.1 Sphingomonadales bacterium UBA658 | reverse complement strand
ACGATTTTGTAGTTTTCGTTGCGATATTCGCCACCGACGGCAAGCGATACGCTTTGCCCAATACCGATGTCCAAATCGCGGCGCATATCAAGGTTGATCGACGTCTGGCCTGAACGAAGGCCGCCGGCGTCAAATTGCCGCGCACTTACGGTGCCGCCCAAGGATGTGTTGACCGTATTTTCGATCTCATAATCCAAACGGTTGGACCCATAGACCACGGACAGGTCATAATCCCATCCGCTCATGGCGCCACGAAGACCCGCCGCCGCAGAGATGTCAACGATTTCGCTGGCAATCAGGGGAAGGAAGCCATCTGCGTAAATGGGCACAAAGGTCGTCGTGGACGCGGCCCAATCCCGGTTGCGTACGTCCGCGGAACGACGGTAGAAACCAGCGCCATTACCTTTACGGATGCCGTAGCTGCCGAAGGTGTAGAATTCTGCTGAGTCAGAGAATTCAATTCCGCCATTGACGAAGAAGTTCAGATCCTGCGACACGCCGTCACCGTAACGGTGCGCATAACGGTTGAAGGTCGCTTCGAGCGGATCGCCTGCGTTGAAATAATTGCGGCGGATGTCTGGACCGGAACGGTTGGTGGGTGAACGGTCCTTATATTCAGCCGTGAGGTTTACATAACCGCTGTCGCCCAAGGGTAGACCAAAGTTTGATGCGAAGGTGTATGTGTCACCATCGCGGCGTTTGCGGTCTTCGCCCGTGTATGTGATGACTGGGTTGTCAGTCAGGCCAGTGGTCAAGGAAACGGTATCAACCTGACCTACATCTTCCATTTCGGTAATATATTTGCCGAACGTTGCCTGCGCACGTCCGCCAATGCCCTTTTTCAGCTGAATGTTGATCACGCCTGCAATTGCATCGGAACCATATTGCGATGCCGCGCCGTCACGAAGAACTTCGAGGCGTTCGATGGCGAGCGGCGGAATGGTGTTCAAATCAACCGCGGTTGATCCGCGACCTACTGAACCGTTGAGGTTGACCAACGCAGACTGGTGACGACGCTTGCCGTTGACGAGCACGAGCACTTGGTCTGGCGCAAGTCCGCGCAAGGTTGCCGGACGAAGCGAGTCAGTGCCATCGGTCAAAGATGGCTGTGGAAAGTTGAATGATGGGACGAGCTGGTTCAGCAACTTGTTGGTTTCGGTTGTGCCGCTATTCAGCAGCGCTTCACCAGAGATGACATCGACGGGCACGGTGCTGTCTGCAACGGTGCGGTCGGTCCGGCGTGTGCCGGTCACAATAATGGCATTTATACCGGTTGCCTCTTCGGCCTCGGCTGCCGGCGCGGGTGTATCTTGCTGTGCAAACGCCGGATTGGCGGCCGCCACGAACAGCGCGGTGGACGAGACCGTCACCGCAAGCGCAGAAATCAACTTATATGTTTTCATCATCATTCCCCGGTTTGTCAGTATATTTTTAAATCCGAGTATGAGGCTGGCACTTTGTTACGCCAAATTCCAGTAAACTCGTAATTTATTGCAATTTTGCTGCTGAAATGTGTCTTTATTGCAACGCAACATCTAACGCTAAGCGCATTAAGCTGTGGATTGCTGAAATCGTTGCTTTGCGACGGCGGGTTCGCTCGCTATCGGGGCAGATATGTCTGACATAGTAGATGCTCCAGCAGAAGATCCATTTGACGCGATTGTCGACGCGCCGTTTGATGCGGCTTTGTCGGAACGCTATCTGATCTACGCGATGTCAACGATCACCGCGCGGTCGCTTCCTGATCTGCGCGACGGATTGAAGCCTGTGCACCGGCGTCTGTTATGGGCGATGCGTTTGCTCAAACTTGATCCAGCGAGCGGTTATAAGAAATGTGCCCGTGTTGTCGGCGATGTTATCGGTAAATATCATCCGCATGGCGACCAATCCGTTTATGAGGCAATGGTCCGGCTCGCGCAGACTTTTTCGCTGCGGTATCCGCTGGTTGACGGGCAGGGCAACTTTGGCAACATCGACGGCGATAATGCGGCGGCGTATCGATATACCGAAGCACGTCTGACGCGCACGGCCATTGAGCTCATGAACGGGCTTGATGAGAACGCAACGGACTTTCGCCCAACCTACAATGGTGAAGACGAAGAGCCCGAGGTTATGCCCGGTCTGTTCCCCAATTTGTTGGCAAATGGTGCAAGCGGCATCGCCGTCGGCATGGCGACCAGCATTCCGTCGCATAACGCGGCCGAGATTATCGATGCTTCCATGCTGCTCATTGATGAGCCACAGGCACGTCACGAACAGTTGATGGAAATCGTCAAGGGGCCCGATTTTGCAACGGGCGGCGTGCTCGTAGACAGCCCAGCGGTCATAAGTGCAGCCTATGCGAGTGGCCGCGGTGCTATGCGCGTGCGCGCGCGTTTTTCAAACGGATGGCAGGACAGCGAGAAAAGCTGGGAACCCACAGGCGTTGAAAAACTGCCCGGTGGCACGTGGCAGCTTGTTGTGTCGGAAATTCCGTATCAGGTGCAAAAAGGCAAGTTGATTGAGCAAATCGCGCAACTGATTGCCGATAA
>DBOA01000031.1:0-236 GCA_002299195.1 Sphingomonadales bacterium UBA658 | reverse complement strand
CTTGTGCCCAAAAGCCGCAATGTCGATCCCGAAGATCTGAAAAACGCTTTGTTCCGCCTTACGGACCTTGAAACACGCTTTTCGTTGAACATGAACGTGCTCGATGCCGACCGCACGCCAAAGGTCATGGGCTTGGGCGAAGTTCTGCTGCGTTGGTTGACGCACCAGATCGAAGTGCTGGTGCGCAAATCGCAGCACCGGCTGGAAAAGATCGATAGCCGCCTTGAATTGCTTCA
>DBOA01000162.1 GCA_002299195.1 Sphingomonadales bacterium UBA658 | reverse complement strand
ATATTGCACGCGCAGTTGCCGTCAGCCCCCGGCGCACCGATGAAGGTCTTGGTGGGCTCGGCCTTTTCCATCTGGTGGATGATGTGCGGCTCGGTCGCGACGATGAGCGTGTCGCCCTTCATCGTCTGCGCATATTGCAAGATACCGCTGGTGCTGCCGACATAATCGGCATGATCGATGATATGCGGCGGGCATTCGGGGTGCGCGGCCACTGGAACGCCGGGATGCTGCGCTTTCAGTTTCAGCAGCTCGGTTTCCGAAAACGCCTCATGCACAATGCACACGCCCGGCCACAACAGCATGTCACGGTTGAACTTACGGCTCAAATAGCCGCCCAAATGACGGTCCGGCCCAAAAATGATTTTCTGTTCGGGGGGAATCTGGCTCAATATCGTCTCGGCGCTTGAGGACGTGACGATGATATCAGACAGCGCTTTCACTTCCGCCGAACAATTGATGTAGGTCAGCGCGATATGGTCGGGATGTGCTTTCCGGAATGCCTTGAATTTGCCGGGGGGGCACGCGTCTTCCAAGGAGCAGCCCGCCGCCATATCGGGCAAAATAACGGTCTTTTGCGGGCTCAATATTTTCGCGGTCTCGGCCATGAACTTGACGCCGCAAAACGCGATGACATCCGCGTCTGTTTCCGCCGCACGCTTGCTGAGTTCGAGCGAGTCCCCGACGAAATCGGCAAGATCCTGAATTTCCGGCTTTTGATAATAATGCGCGAGAATGACAGCATTGCGTTCTTTTTTCAGCCGCTGAATTTCAGCGAGCAGGTCAAGTCCTTGCAGATTTTCGCGGGCTACAGGGGCGTTCATTCTGTGGTACCTTTGCGTTGCAGCATTTATATCTGCGTCTCGAGTGAAGCCCTATGTGGTCCATAAGGCCGCTCGAAACAAGTTCTGGCGGGCGCTTTTACGGTGTTTTTTGCGGGATTAAATGCCAACCTTCGCCTTTCGCAGCCACCCGGCCCTGATTTTGCAAATCGATGAGATGCGCCAATACCGACCGGCCGGCAGCGCCCGTCAAACGCGGATCGAGGCCCTTATACATCGCCGCGACCATGTCGGGAATGTGCCCCTCGCCTACCTCAAGCAAATTCAGAATCTGGCGTTCGCGCTGACGCCGGTGACCAATCATGCCGCGCACAAGCTGCCTTGGGTTTTCGACTGCTGGCCCATGTGCGGGGTAATAAATACGGTCCGTGCGCTCATATAATTTTTGCAGCGACGCCAGATAGTCGCTCATATCGCCATCGGGCGGGCTGACGACGCTGGTGGACCATTTCATGACATGGTCGCCGGTAAACAGCGCTCCGCTCTCGACCAGTCCGTAACATATATGGTTGCTCGTGTGGCCGGGGGTCGTGACGGCTTCCAACGTCCACCCGTCGCCTGAAATACGCTCACCGTCGGCAAGGATGCGGTCGGGGGCATAGTCCGGGTCAAAAGCACTATCGGAACGCGGGCCATCATCGCGCAATACCAGCGGCGCACAACCAATGATGGGCGCGCCTGTCGCCGCTTTCAACGGCGCCGCCGCTGGCGAATGATCGCGATGGGTGTGCGTGCACATGATGGCGGCGACACGCTTACCGGCAACAGCACGCATGATCGCCTCGACATGACCCTCGCCATTGATATCAGCCGGATCGCCGACGCTAATCCCGGTACCGACTGGGCCCGGGTCGATTACCGCGACATCGGATCCAGCGCCAACCAACCAGGTTTGCGTGCCTGTATAGGTGTAAGGCGAGGCATTGGGCGCGAGCACGCGGCGCACGAGTGGTTCGTGCTGCTCGGTTTCGCCAGCTTCTATGCTATCGGGCCAGTTGCTCATGAAATGGCTATGGCGCAATGTGGCGCAAAGAAAAAGGGGCGGCTCGCAAAAACCGCCCCAAATGGTCTGACTGTCGGCTCTTTGGCGAACTATAGTAACACCAATGCACATATGGTCATGTTCAACACCCACTCAGCGAGGACGGAGTGCTATACCTCTGGTCTCGCACCGCCCGTCCTCGCTTTCTTTCCTGAAATTTGAAAACAAAAAAGGCTGGAACCCATTACGGATTCCAGCCTTTTTTTGTGGGCCTTGATGGCGTTTGGTTATTTCGCGCCGAAATTGATCTTTGCAGTTACGCCAACATACCGATCCGCCTCACGGGGGATGATGTAGCGATATGCGCCGCCGGGGCCGCCCGATACGATCGAGGAAGCAAAGCTTTTATCGAACAGGTTCTTGACCTGCAGCGCAAGCCGCCATCCATCGTTAGGATCAACCAAAGCTGCTGACACATCGACAATCGCATAACCATCTACGGTCGAGCCAAGGCGAACAGCCGGGTTCGCACTCGCTTCGTAAATCTGGTCGGACTGGCTTGAGATCTGGCTTGCCAACTCGATATTCGCAAAGCCCGACGTTTCAATGTCATATTGTGCGCCAAATGACATTTTCCACTTTGGTGCGTTCGCCAAAGGCGTGCCCTTGGCAACCAATTGTGATGCATCGGCACCTGGTGGCAAGCGGAAATTCTCAACCTGCGCCTTGTTGTAAGCAACGCCGCCCGAAAGCGAGAAGTTACGCAATGGGGTCGCAACAAAATCAAGCTCGAAACCTTGGGTCGATACCGAACCTGCATTGGTCAGGCGCGTGGTGCGTACACCGGCTACGAAGTCCGGGCTGTTTGCCTGATAGTTGTTATACTTGGCATAATATGCCGCGAGGTTGAGAATCAGGGCACCGTCGAAAAGGGTATTTTTCAAGCCCACTTCATACGCGTTGACCGTTTCTGGTGCGATAACGCCAGCGCCTGGTGTCGTCAGGTTATAGAAGATGTTGTAGGCTGGGCCCTTATAACCACGCGTGTAGCTCGCATAAGCCATATTGTTTTCAGTGAGGTCCGCCTGAACAGCGGCCTTACCCGAAAGGTTATTGTTGCTTGTGCTGGTGGTGAAGGGAACGCCGTTTGAAGCGCCTGCAACAAAGCCGGTAGCGGGCGCTGTTGCCACGAGACCATTATTGTAAACGCCAGCGTCAAAGTTTGGTTGCACACCTGGACCTGCGAGCGAGGTGCGGCGGATATGGTTTACATCCAATTCGTCATTTGTGTAGCGCAAGCCACCAATAAAACGCAGGCTGTCGGAAAGGTTGAGCGTTGCCTGACCAAATAGCGACATGTTTTTGAACGTCGATCCAAAGTCCGCGGTTCCGGCAGGTGTTGTGATCGTCGAAGCCCCTGCAGCGGTCGAACAAGGTACGAGGCCGGGCACAACCGCAGCGAGAGTCGATGCTGAACAGGTAATCACGCTGCGTGTGAATGTACGGTCAGATTCGGCCTTTGAATAATATGCCCCAACGACATATTCGAGGAATTCGCCGGTCGGCGAAGCAACGCGAATTTCCTGGCTAAAGGTATTCGATGTTTGCGGACCATTATCATGCAATTGGTTCAAGCCAACATAGGGCCGGTCGAGCCAGTCACCATCGCGGATTTCGGTGTTATCCCAACCACGAAGGCTGGTGATCGACGTCAAGCTATGTTCACCCAGTTCGATGTCTGCTTGCAGCGCAATGCCCCAGCTTTCTTCCTTAGTCGTGGTAACAAGGTTCTGCCGAATGTTGCGTGAATCCGCGGCATCGAAACCCGTTCCAGCCAGCGCCAGTGCAGCTGCGTTCGTTGGCGTGTTGCCAATAATTTCTGCGCAGCAATCATCATTGGCTTTGCGGTAATCGGCGCGCAGCGTCAGCATGATCTTTTCGCTAACGTCGGCCTCAATCGCGCCACGAACACTGTAATGTTCATAGCCATTGACCTTGTTGCCCGTGGTCAGATTGTTGACGTTGCCGTCATAGCTTCCGTAAAATCCGGTGAAACGCGAACGCACATTGGCGCTCAGCGGCACGTTAACGGTCGCACGACCGCGATATTCGGATTTCGTGAAGAACGAACCTTCAACGGTCGCGCCAAATTCAGCTGTCGGACGCTTCGTTACGATGCTGACAACACCAGCCGATGCGTTCTTTCCAAACAATGTACCCTGTGGTCCACGCAGGACTTCGATACGCTCAACGTCGAACAAATCGGTAAAGCCTTCACCAGCGCGGCTCAGGACAACGCCGTCGAGAACGGCAGCAACCGATGGTTCAGCAGCAATCGAAAAGTTGATGGTACCAACGCCGCGCAGGAACAATGCCTGGTTCAGTGAAGTACCCGCCTTGCGGAAGTTCAAGCTTGGAACGAGATACTGCGCATTTTCAAGCGTGACGCCGCCATTATTGGCAATAGCCTCACCGCCGACAACGGATACAGCGAGCGGAATATCCTGCAAACGCTCTTCACGCTTTTGCGCGGTTACGATGATTTCTGCGTTGGCCGATTCATCTTCTGCTGGAGCGGTCTGCGCCATCGCGGGCAGGCTGACCCCCGCCATAATTGCGGCGCTCGCGAGCAACGAAGCGCGAATGAAAGACGTTTTTTTAAATTCAGAACTAAACATCATGTACCTCCCTAAAAATGGCTATCCGCTTCTCAACCAAATCACTTGAGTTTCCTCAAGCAACAAAAGCTATTCTGGGATATACCTAATCAATGGGCGGGTTGTTACCAGATTGACTCAATATGTCTAGCGGTGTCATATAGTGACGCTATTTAAGCCGTGACTGTTGCAATACTGCCATAGTCACAGGCTCGAAACCGCGAGAGGGATAGACGTTGCCATTTACAGTCATCATGCATCCTGAAGGCTTTGACCTGCTGCATGGTGACGTCAGCCTATTGTCGCACCGTAACCATGCACCTGCGATCAGCATCGGTAGCGGGCGGCCTGACTTGGAAATGGTGCGCGGCAATTTCCGCATCGACGATGTCGTAAACACGCGGCTGCCGCTCGATTGTTTCGCCCAAGTTGATGGCTGTATCCGGCTTTGGAACGCAAAGCGGCCTGACGTCGTCGCAACGCTGGTGCTTGAGGAACGGGCGCTGCAATCCATCCTGACATTTCGCTGCACAGATCCGGCTTTTAACCGGCTTTGGATAGATATGCAGTGCGCAACGTCCGAGGCCTTTTGGGGTGGCGGCGAACAGATGTCCTATTTGCGCCTCAACGGCAGGCGTTTTCCGTTCTGGACATCGGAACCCGGCGTTGGCCGCGATAAATCGACCGCGCTGACGCAGACGATGGATGCAGATGGCTTGGCCGGCGGTGATTATTGGACCACCAATTATCCGCAGCCGACATGGGTAAGCAGTGCGCATTATGCGGTGCACCTCGAAACCGCGGCCTATTCGGTGCTTGATCTGACGGACGCGGGCCGGGTTGGGGTCGAATGTTGGTCGGCAAATGTCGATCTGGAGCTTTTTGACGCGCCATCGCTTCCTGCGCTTGTTACAAAAATGTCGGATCGCTTTGGTCGCCAGCCTGCCCTGCCAGATTGGGCCATTTCGGGTGCCATCGTTGGGCTGAAGGATGGCGTCGACACCTTTGACAGGTTCGAAAAAATTGCCGCATCGGGCGCCACGATTACGGGTCTGTGGTGCGAAGATTGGATCGGCATTCGTCAGACCAGCTTTGGCAAACGGTTGTTCTGGGACTGGAAATGGAATGCTGCGCGTTATCCGGATTTACCCGCACAAATCGCGGCGCTTGCCGAACGGGGCATTCGCTTCCTTGGCTATGTAAACCCCTATCTGGCGGTGGATGGGTCGCTGTATCAAGAGGCCCGCGCCGCCAACTTCCTTGCGCTGCGGCAGGACAGCGACGAACCTTATGCCGTCGATTTCGGCGAATTTGACGCAGGCGTTGTGGATTTCACCAACCCTGCCGCCGCGGCGTGGTTTGCCGACCGCATCATCGGTCAGGAAATGCTCGACTTCGGGCTTTCGGGATGGATGGCGGATTTTGGCGAATATCTGCCGACCGATGTGCGCCTGTTCGATGGGTCTGACCCGATGGAGGCGCATAATCGCTGGCCCGTGCTTTGGGCAAAGGTGAATGCTGACGCCATCGCATCGCGCGGCAAAACGCATGACGCGACATTTTTCATGCGCGCGGGTTTTTCGGGCGTGCAGGCGCATTGCCCATTATTGTGGGCCGGCGACCAATGCGTCGACTTCACCCGCCACGACGGGATCAACACGGTCATCACAGCCGCATTATCATCTGGCTTGTTAGGCAACGCTTACCACCACAGCGACCTCGGCGGATATACCAGCCTGCATGGCGTGGTCCGGACCGCAGAATTGATGCACCGTTGGATTGACTTGGCGGCCTTTGCACCTGTTATGCGCAGTCATGAGGGCAATCGTCCTGCAGACAATCTGCAACTCGATAGCAGCGCCGAAATCCTCACCCATTTTGCGCGGATGAGCCAAGTGCATGCCCGCCTTGCGCCATATGTCCGCGCTTTGTCCGACGAGGCTGTGGTGACCGGCCTGCCGCTTCAGCGTCCATTGTTCCTACACTATGACGACGCGGCCTATTACGACATTCAGGACCAATATCTCTATGGCGCGGACATGATCGTCGCACCTGTGGTCAACGCGGGTGGAAGCAGCCGCAACGTGACTTTGCCAGATGGGGATTGGGTCCATCTTTGGTCCGGCGACATTTTCGCCAAGGGGACATATGACATCGCGGCTCCGCATGGGCAGCCACCCGTGTTCACCCGCAAGGACAGCGCGCACGCATCGCTGTTCAGCGCGATCACGCAGGAATTCAGGCCATGAACAGCCGATCCAATATCCGTGATGTCGCAAAGCTTGCCGGTGTGGCCGTCAAAACCGTCAGCCGCGTCCTCAACAACCACCCCTATGTCAGTGCAGAAACCAAAGCGAAGGTCGATGCCGCGATGGCGGAACTGCGGTTTTCGCCCAGCATCGCAGCGCGCATATTGGCGGGTACGAAGTCGGGCCAAATTGCGCTGATTTATGACAATCACAGCCCTTATTATATGCACCAGATCATGCAGGGCTGCTGGGACCGTTGCCATGAAGAAGGCATGCGCCTGATTGCCCAGCCGGTCGATGTGTCCGACCCCAATGTGGGCGAGCAGGTGCGCGGCATGGTCCGGCAGACGCATGTGGATGGCGCGATATTGTCTTCGCCCGTCACCGATTGCGGCCCCGTGTTGAACGTTCTCGAAGCGATGAATATCCCTTTCGTGCGCATTTCACCCGGCACCAACCATGCGCTTACCAGCTCTGTATTCATGGATGATATGCAGGCCGCGGACGACATGACGACGCACCTCATCAACATTGGTCACCGGCGGATTGCCTTTATCAAGGGTCATGCGAACCATATGGCCAGTGCGGAACGTCAGGCAGGATATGAACGCGCGCTTAGCCGCGTTGGCATATCGGTAGATCCCGACTTGATCGCCGAGGGCCATTTTGATTTTGAAAGCGGCGTTGCAGCAACGGAGCAATTTCTATCGCTGAAATATCCGCCCACGGCGGTCTTTGCATCGAACGATGACATGGCCTCGGGTGTCCTTGCCGTCGCCCATCGCCGCGGCATTCAGGTACCAGAACAACTGTCTGTCGCCGGGTTTGACGACACCACACTTGCCCGCGTTGTTTGGCCGCCCTTAACCACCGTGCGCCAGCCTGTACGCGATCTGGCGTCAACCGCTGCCGACCTATTATTTGGCGAAGGCGGAATTGAGCATCGCCGTCTTCCACACGAACTGATCAGCCGCGATTCGGTTGCCCCACCTTATTCACCTTCACTGAAAAAGAGCAAAAACACATGACCCTTCCAACACCTCCGTCGACGCGCCTTTTGGGCAAGAGCGGTATTGAAATTTCATCGATTGC
>DBOA01000082.1:11964-12303 GCA_002299195.1 Sphingomonadales bacterium UBA658 | reverse complement strand
TAGCGGTCATGGGTGTTCTGGTGGGGCCGATGCTTACACCCGACATCGCCTGGACAGGCAGGGCCACAGGAATGTTGGCAGGCTTTTTGAGCTTGGAAATGGTTAGGCAGGCGTACAAACTTTTTAGGAAACATGATGGCATGGGTGCTGGCGATCCTAAGCTCTTTGGTGCTTTGGGAATCTGGTTGGGTTGGCAGGCCCTGCCGATGACGTTGCTGATTGCGAGCGCAATCGGACTAGCTGTGGTTTCCACCCTGCATGTAATCACCAAGCATCAGCGCAATGCACTTCCATTTGGAAGCTTTCTTGGCGTTGCAGCATTCGCCATCGTCCTGCTGG
>DBOA01000082.1:0-11579 GCA_002299195.1 Sphingomonadales bacterium UBA658 | reverse complement strand
CTGTCTGGTGCGGCCAAGAAGACTCGAACTTCCACGGGCTTTCGCCCACAACGACCTCAACGTTGCGCGTCTACCAATTCCGCCATGGCCGCACGCGCCTCGACAGGTAGGAGGGGGCCACTAGCAAAGCCCGTTGGCCGGCGCAACAGGCTTTATCGGTTTAGAAATGCCCGGGGGCATTGTCGCAAATCGGCACAGGATGAAACTTGGCCGGCTATTGGCCGTGTTTCCCGGCAATGGCACGGCCAATTACCTTCATCAACTCTGGCCTGTATTGGTAAATGGATCGTTTATTATGGGCATGATTCTCACCGCAGTCCTTTTGGCTGCCGTAGCAGCTGCAGCTGCTGTGGTCGCGCAAAGCATGGCAAAACAGGATCGCCAAATCAGTGTGCGTGACGATGGCCGACGCGATATCGGCGCATCGTTTCGATGTTGGACTATTTCGGGCGGAGTTTGAACACCGCATGTTGCGCCAGAAGGTTGGCGAAGCGGTCGGCGCGCGGCTTGTTTCCAGACAGAAACCACTGGCCTTCAATCTCGATATTCCGTTCGTGTAACAAGCTTCGAAAATCGTCGATGGTCACATGGTGGATATTGGGTGTATCGTACCAGAGATGTGGAAGTTGCTTGGTCACGGGCATACGTCCGCCAAACATATGGGCAAAACGGATGCGCCACTGCGCAAAGTTGGGGAAGGAGACAAATGCCTCACGCCCGATCCGGACCAGATGGTCGAGAACCAGATCCGGTCTTTTGGTCGTCTGCAATGTCTGGCTGAGAATGGCATAATCAAAGCTGCCATCTGGATATTCCGCCAAATCGGTATCGGCATCCCCTTGAATGACCGATAGACCCCGGGATACTGAGGTCGCAACATCGTGCGCATTCAGCTCAAGGCCGCGGGCATCGACATTTTTGGTATCACGCAACGCGGCCATCAACTGCCCGTCACCGCATCCAACATCAAGCACACGGGTCCCCGCGCGGACTTCGCGGGCGATGATGGCAAGATCAGGGCGAAGTGCGCTCATGATGGCTCTCCTGCGCGCAAGAAACCGTCCACGATGCGGTTCATCTCCGGCGCTTCCAGCAAGAAGGCATCATGGCCAAAGGGGCTTGATAGCTCAACGAAACTGACCGCAGCGCCCGCAGCGTTCAACGCATGGACAATGCGCCGTGATTCTGCGGTCGGGTACAACCAGTCACTGTCAAAACTGATCAGGCAAAAGCGTGTCTTTGTGCCTGCAAATGCCTTTGCCAGAACACCGTCATGCGGTTCGGCGAGGTCAAAATAGTCCATCGCGCGCGTGATGTAGAGATAGCTGTTGGCATCAAAGCGGTCGACAAAGCTAAGACCTTGATAACGCAAATAGCTTTCAACCTGAAAATCGGCATCAAATCCAAAACTTTTGGCATCGCGGTTTTGCAGGCGGCGGCCAAATTTCTCGGTAAGGCCTGCCTCCGAAAGATAAGTGATGTGCGCGGCCATACGGGCAACGGCGAGGCCCGATGATGGTGCCTCGTGGCCATAATAGGCCCCATTGTTCCAACGCGGGTCCGCCATAATGGCCTGACGCCCGACCTCGTGAAAGGCGATATTCTGTGCGGAATGGCGGGCGGTAGACGCAATCACGACCGCAGACTTCACCCGTTCGGGATATAAGGCTGCCCAGCTTAACGCCTGCATGCCGCCCATCGATCCGCCAACGACGGCCTCAAGCGTTTCAATGCCCAGATGGTCAAGCAAGAGCGCCTGCGCGCGCACCATGTCGGGGATGGTGATGACGGGAAAGGCCATAGCGTAGGCCGCGCCCGTTGTGGGATCGATGCTGGCGGGTCCCGACGACCCCATGCAACTGCCCATGACGTTGATGCTGATGATGCAATGCCGTGCGGGGTCGATGGGCTTGCCTGCCCCAACCATACGCGTCCACCAACCGTCCTTGCCGGTCATAGGATGCGTGGACGCCACATATTGGTCGCCGGTCAGCGCGTGGCAGATGAGAATGGCGTTCGATTTATCGGCGTTTAATGCGCCATAGGTTTCATACGCGATATCGACAGGCGCAAATTCTGCGCCGCTGTCCAGTCGCACTGGTCCCAGCAGGCGTGCCTTCTTATCCAGACCGAAACGCGTATCTTCTTGCATAAGCAACGCCATATCAGCGTGGCCGTGCGAAACAATAGAAACTCTTTAATGTGCGTTGGCCAAATAGGGCGAGCGTTGCGCTTCGCTGCTTGCGCCGCTATGGCCGCTGGCATGAACACGCCTACCGCCAAACCATGGATCGAAGCCATCAGCGCCTATACCCCCGGCAAAGCAAAGTCGGATGATGGACGGGTGTTGATAAAATTATCCGCGAACGAAAATCCGCTTGGCTGCAGCCCGCATGCGGCCGCAGCACTTGTCGATAAAGGCGCGTCGCTTGCGCGCTACCCTGACCCCGCTAGCACGGCGCTGCGTGAGGCTTTGGGCGCAGCCTATGAAGTCGACAGCGACCTGATCGTTTGTGGTACCGGTTCTGACGAACTGCTGAACCTGATCGCCATGGGCTATGCCGGCGCTGGCGATGATATCATTTATGTCCGCTACGGTTTTTCGGTTTACGATATCGCCGCGCGGAAGACCGCTGCCAATGTGATTGTCGCCCCCGATAAGGATTATGGCACGGACGTGGATGCGTTATTGGCGTTGGTGACGGATAAGACACGCGTTGTTTTTGTCGCAAATCCCAATAACCCGACCGGCACCTATTGCAGCGACGCCGAAATCGCACGGCTTCATGCTGGCCTACCCGGCAACTGCGTCCTTGTTTTGGACCAAGCCTATGGCGAGTATCTTGACGATGACGGACCTGCCGCGCTCGAGCTTGCACGCCAGCATGACAATGTCCTGATCACGCGCACATTTTCCAAAATCTATGGCCTTGCGGCCGAACGCATTGGCTGGTGCTATGGTCAGCCGGGCCTGATCGCGACGCTCAACCGCGTGCGTGCACCGTTCAATGTCACCACTGCCGGGCAAGCCGCAGCGATTGCCGCGCTTGGCGATACCGCGTTCGTGACGCGCAGCCGCCAGCATAATGCCGAATGGCGCGATTGGATGGCAGCGGAATGTGCGGCACTGTCGAACCATGGCGTGAAAGTCATCCCGTCGTGGGCAAACTTCCTGATGATATTGTTTGAAGGCAATTGTAGCGCGGAAGCGGCCTATAATGGCCTGATGGCCGAAGGCTATATCGTGCGCTGGTTACCGGGTCAGGGCCTTGGCAGCGGGCTGCGCATTACGATTGGTACTGAGGAAGAAAATCGCGGTGTCATGGCGGCGTTGCGCAAGATTTTGGAAGCAAACGCCTGATGCTGCCGTTTGCGCGTTTAACGGTGATCGGGCTTGGGCTCATCGGCTCGTCTGTCGCGCGTGCCGTTAAGGCGAACATGCCATCGGTGCGGATTACCGGCCATGATGCCGACCCGCTTGTCCGTGCACGCGCGGTCCAATTGGGCATATGCGACGATGTCACCGATACCGCTGGCGCATCGGTCATGGACGCCGACCTTGTCATATTATGCGTACCGGTAGGGGCCATGGGGGCAGTGGCGGCGGACTTCGCGTCCGACCTGCCTGCGGATGCCATCGTCAGTGACGTCGGTTCATGCAAGCAAAGCGTGGCGGACGCGCTTGCGGCCGTTCTGCCCAACGCGATGATCATTCCCGCCCATCCGGTTGCGGGTACGGAAAAAAGCGGCCCCGATGCGGGTTTTGCAACCTTGTTCAAAGGCCGGTGGTGCATATTGACGCCGCCCGAAAATGCGCCAGAGGCAGCTGTCGAGCGCTTGCGCAGTTTTTGGCAGCGCCTTGGTGCGGATGTCGAAATCATGGATGCGCGCCACCATGATATGGTGTTGGCAGTCACCAGCCATCTGCCGCATCTTATCGCTTATACGATTGTTGGAACCGCCGATGATCTTGAAGGCGTAACGCAAAGCGAAGTTATCAAATATTCCGCCGGTGGTTTCCGCGATTTCACCCGCATCGCCGCGTCCGATCCCGTGATGTGGCGCGACGTGTTCCTATCGAACAAGGACGCTGTGCTTGAGATGCTTCAACGTTTTTCGGAAGATTTAAGCGTCCTGCAACGCGCCATACGGTACGACAAAGGCGACGAATTGGAGGCATTGTTCAGCCGCACGCGTGACATCCGGCGGTCGATTGTTGAACAGGGCCAAGATGACGACGCGCCCGACTTTGGACGTAAGCATTAATTCAGCGCGTTAATCGCCGCATGCACCCGCGCCTCAATGTCTTCGCGCGGCAGGCCCGTGGGAAGTTCTTCGCCGACCTTGTACGTAATCGTCCCTGATTTCCAGATACCGGTCTTGCGCGGGCTTAACGTGCCGCTGTTGACCGCGATTGGCACGACGGGCAGATTTATGAGCTTATATAATCCGGCAAATCCCGATTGCAGTGGCGGTTGGCTGCCCGGCGCGACGCGTGTACCTTCCGGGAAAATCACAATGGGTCGTCCGTCTGCGATCATCTTTTTCGCCAAAACAAGCATGGCGCGCAGCGCGGTGGCGCCGCCATTCCGGTCAACGGGTATCATGCCATAAGCGCGCGCGGCGGGCCCCCAAAAGGGTATGTCGAACAGTTCTTTTTTGGTGACCACGGCGGGCTTGTTAAACATACGGGGCATGTCGATCGTCTCAAACATGCTTTCATGCTTGATCGCATAGAGCACAGGCTTGTGCGGCAAGTGGCCCTCAATTTTAATCGTGATGCCCAAAATCCGGCGGTAGCAGGCATATTGCCAGCGCGACCAACCGCGAACGGCCCACTGCATCAGCGGAATGGAAAACCATTGTGCGAAAAACGCTGTGGCCACGAAAAACACCGATCCCGTGTAGAAAATGGCGATGTACAAGGCAGATCGGATCAATGCGATCATCGGTTACATGCCCAGCAGAGACGCGACAGCCCGCAACCAATATTTATTATATTCTTTGAATAGGGCGCCCAGCGACGGGTGGGTCGATACGGCGTCATTGGTGACGGCGACATTGCCGGACAATTCCCGGTCGAGTTCAAAGCGCGCGCGCCGCATATGCCAATCATGCGTGATAAGCCGCAAGCTCGTTACTTTGTTCCGTTTTGCCCATGCTGCCGTTTCCAATGCGTTCGATCGGGTGTCGACAGACTGGAAACCCAGGTCGATGCAGCATTTGAAATATTTCGACGAACCCGGATATTGCGCGGCAAGCTCCCGCGGTTTCACATCGCGGTCGACCCCGGAAATCAGCATTTTTTGCGACTGCCCCGATGCCAGTATCTCAAGCCCGCGGTCAATCCGGTTCGGCCCGCCGGTTAGGACAACGACGGCGTCGGTGGGGTTGATTGCGGCGGGTTGCGGCAAAAGCAACGCAAACCAGGCGAAGCCAAGCATCCAGACAAGCAACACAAAAGCAATGGATCGTCTGATCATAACATTCTCTTCAACGCCGAAATCACCGTCATACGCGCCATAAGCATGGCAAGCGCCATTACGGCAAGCGGAATGAGCGCAAGGACCGCCCAGCCATAATATGGAAAGTGCGCGCCAGACAAAAGTCCGGGCTCAACCGCCGCGAACCGGCCACCCACAGTAATGATAACAAATGCTGCAACAATGAAGCCCACGATGCCGCCGAGCAACGCATCCAACGCAACGCGGCGCTGGAACAGACGCGCGGCCTGAATATCGGTGCCGCCCATCATGTGCATAATCTCTATCGTTTCGGCCGTGGGTACAGAAGCGAAGCGCACATCGACCAACGCCGGAACGGGTACATCGGCGTCAATAACGCCCGTGCCCAGCCATGGTTCGAGCAAAGCCCGCACTTGCGCATCCGGCACGGGCTTTACCTCTGCAATGCTGTCCAGCTTGCGCAGCGTGCGGGTAACCGCGGCACGTTGCGCTGCGCGCTGTGCAGGGTCTGACTCGATGATTTGGACCGTCACTTGCCGTGCGAAATCCTGACCACCTTGGCGCGCGGCCTCAGCCAGCGTTAGCCCACCTGCCGCCACCAGCAATGTCAGAAACAACATGATGGCAATCACCCATGGCATCGGCCCCGATAAACGGCCTTCGGGGATGAGCTTGCGGTCATGCGCAGGAAGGGCGAAATCCAGCAGCATCAGTTTTCCAAAACCAATGGCCGTGGCGGGTGACGCAGGGATCCGGTCGGATCAGACAAGCGGCCTTTGTCGAGCCGCATCATCTGCGCGCCTTCAATCTCTTGCAGCAAATGGATGTCGTGCGTTGCGACGACGACAGTGGTCCCCAGCTTGTTCAGCGAAGCAAACAACTGCAGCAAACGGCGCGCCATTTCCGGATCGACATTTCCCGTCGGCTCGTCGGCCACAAGCATTTCAGGGCGGCCAATGACCGCACGGGCAATCGCGACGCGTTGCTGTTCACCGCCCGAAAGCGTTGCTGGCCGCGCATCCGCCCGTTCGGTAAGGCCAATCCACGCCAACATTTCGGCGACTGTGCCGCGTAAATCCTTTTCCTGAACGCCGGCAATGCGCAGCGGCAGGGCGATGTTGTCGAAGGTCGACAAATGCGGAACCAAACGGAAGTCTTGGAAAACGACACCAATCCGGCGTCGAAGCCCCGGCAAGCAGTCGCGCGGCAAGGTACTGGCGTCATGCCCGAACATGCGGATGGCACCCCGGCTTGGGCGGTGCGCGAGATATAACAATTTCAGCAACGATGTCTTGCCCGCGCCCGACGCGCCGGTCAGGAAATGGAAGCTTCCGGGGTACAAAGTAAAGCTGAGGTCGGTGAGTGTTTCCACCCCCGCTCCGTATCTTAGCCCGACATTGTCGAATTCTACCACGCTTTGCATCAATGCGATAAATGGCACAAACGGCATGACGGGGCAAAGGCTATCCATACGACCAGCGGCCGATGAACCTCCTCCGTCCACAGCATTTTATGAAAGCAGGGTTGCAAGTCATCGGCGGCTGCTGTTTATGCGCAGAGATGCTGCTCGTTTGTCCATCCTGCCGCACACGTTATGCTGTCCCTGACAATGCCGTTGGGGTTGACGGCCGCCAAGTGCGCTGTGCCAACTGCAAACATAGCTGGTTTCAGGCGGCGGTTGCGCCACAGGTAGCACCGGCACCCGCCGTTGCTGCACCCGTGGATACGCAGAGCGTGCCACCCGCCACATCTGTTGAGGCAACGCCGCCAGTGCAGGCGGTGCCACCGGCTACACCCGTGGGCGAACCCGCGCCTGCCCCCGTTCCGCAGCCTGCGCCCCCGCCCCCGACATTCGTTGCGCCAAGTGCGGTGGACGCAGAACGCAAAAATGATGCCAGTGCGACGGAACCGGCATTTCCAAATTTTGCCGACATGCGCGCTGGATCCGCTGAAGCCCCTACAGCCTCTGCGGAACGCTCTGTGCCGCGCGGCGGATTATTGGACGATGCGCCTGCGCAGAGCCATTTTGCCCATGAACCACCGTTCAAGGCCCGCCGAAATCCGGCCAAAATATGGACGATGGCGGCTGTCGCCATTGCCATTTTGGTGGCGGCCATTGGCGGCGCGATATCCTATTTCGGCATGCCCGAAATCGGCCTTTCAAACGCGGTCGCAGAACCCGATCTGACCATTGTTTTGAACGACAATCTCGAACTCAACGAACGCGAAGATGGCACGCCTTATTTCATCGCGAGCGGCAGTATCGTTAATCCGACAGCCGTGGAGCAAAATGTGCCTGAAATGCTGGTCACGCTGAAGGATGCGAGCGGCCGGTCCGTCTATAGCTGGAAAATGAAGGCAAAGACACGCGCGCTTGGCCCCGGAGAAAAGGTCGATTTTAGCGAGGCACGGCTCGACGTTCCGCTGGCCGCCAAAGAAATCAGCGTCGGCTGGGTCCTTTCCGGAGAATAAGGACGCGCTATTTCGCACGTGCGTTTCATGCGGTCCACGTATTTGGCACAAGGTCACTTGAACTCACAGACGCACTTGGCTATGCGCTCCCCACGGCCAACAGGCCAGCGCCGCCTTAGCTCAGTTGGTAGAGCATCGCATTCGTAATGCGGGGGTCGTAGGTTCGAATCCTATAGGCGGCACCATTTCCCTCATTCACTAATGGTTCTCGCCGGCTTAAATCTGGCCGTGCAGCAACTGACTGATTATTCATTACATAAGTCACTTCACCTTGACCAATCGCGACTTGCGCGGCAGGAAACGCGGTATGACCAATCTGACTGTTAGCGAAGCCGTACTTTCCCGCCGTTCCATCCGGGCGTTTAAGCCCGATCCCGTCCCTTTGGATGTGTTGCACCGGGTCATGGATACGGCGCGCTGGGCGCCTTCTGGTTGTAACTTCCAACCTTGGGAGGCGACGATCCTCACCGGGGAGCCGCTTGCCGAACTGCAGAAGAAGATGCTGGCATCGCCGATGCAGGATCCGCCCGAATATTCATGGTCAGAGCCCGAAGTCATCCCGGAATGTAAGGCGCGCCTGCAACAGGTTGGGGCGTCGATGTATCAGGCAATGGGTATTGGGCGTGCCGACGCCGATGCGCGCAGTCAATTCGTGCACAATAATGTCATGTCGTTCAAAGCGCCTGCGGTGCTGATGTGCTATTTCGACCGCCGCATGGGTTCGCCGCAATGGTCAGATGTTGGCATGTGGCTGCAAACAATCATGCTGCTGCTGCGTGGCGAAGGTTTGGACACATGCCCGCAAGAATTCCTCGCCATGCATGCAAAGCTTATCAAGGAGTTTATCGGCGTGTCGGATGAGACGCATATTTTCTTCTGCGGCATTGCCATTGGCTACCGCGATGAAGAGGCCGCGGTGAATGCTTTTGATCGTCAGCGCGAGCCGGTTGAGGGCAATGTGCGCTTCATGGGTTTTTAGGGACTCTGCGTTGGCGCGCTGATTAAGCGCGCCTCCATTCAATAGGTTGCGCCGGGTATCCACGGCACCCATTCGTTTTCCCCAAGGCCCTGCAATTGCCCCAGGTGGCGCTTTGCAGAGTGCGGTCGTCAACAATACGCTGGGCAATGTCACCAAAAAGGCGTTTAACGGCACGCTCTATTATGATGACGGCAAGTTCAGCGCCCGCGGGATGCTCAGCTATCGTGGCCGTTATCATGAAGGTGCAAGCGGCACAGGCAACATTTTGGAAGGTTATGGCGCAACCACCAACTTTGACGCCTCTGTCCGTTACAAGCTGACAGAGTGGATGGAAGTATCTGTAGAAGGCAATAACTTGCTGGATACCTATCGTTACCGGTTCACCGACTTTGATGCGGACCGCAATTATGAGAACAACCATTTTGGCCGGACCATCCTGTTTGGTGCACGCTTCAAAATGTAATCTGCGGATTATCTAAAACGTAAAAATGGGGCCAGTCATTGCAATGCGTGACTGGCCCTTTTTATGTGAATAACAGTCTGTCCAGGGCTGAATGTGACTGGGCAATCGCGCGCGCGGATCAATCATTTTAGATATGAGGTAATATGACTTTCGACAGACGCACAGTCATGGCACTCGCCGCCGCCGGCATGGCAGGAACAGCGTTCGGGCAAACACCACCTCCGGGGTCTAATGTGCCTGTGCCGCGCGGGTTGTATCAGCCCACCGAAACCATTGACCTATGGCCCGATGGCGTGCCCAGTACGCCAGCGAAGCCATTGGTTGAAACGGTGAACGAACGTTCAACCGATGCCCAACTGACCGACCGCGCCGTATTCGGGATCAGCCGTCCGCGCATGGTTGTATTCCGCCCGAGCCAGCCAAATGGGGCCGCGGTCCTAATCACACCGGGTGGCGGCTATCGCTGGGTCGTCGTGGACAAAGAAGGCTATGAAATGGGTCGCTGGCTTGCCGCCCGCGGCTATACGGTGTTTGTGTTATTCTATAGGCTGCCTGGCGAAGGCTGGGCGGCAGGAGCTGATGTCGGCTTGTCTGATGCGCAGCGGGCGATGCGCCTGATCCGGTCGCGTGCCGCAACCTATGGCATCGACCCCGCACGCGTCGGGGCGATGGGCTTTTCCGCTGGTGGCCATCTATGTGCCGACCTTGCAACCCGGTTTGACGTGAAGACATATGAACCCGTCGACGATGCCGATGCGCTGTCGGCGCGTCCCTTTATTGCGGCGCCGATCTACCCCGTTATTGCCATGCAAGCACCCAACGCGCACGCCGGCAGCCGTGAAAAGCTGCTGGGGACTGCACCGACGGCTGCGGCGGAAAAGCGGCTAAGCCCGCATATGAATGTGCCGGATAACGCGCCGCCGTTCTTCTTGCTGCATGCGGAGGATGACGATGCGGTGCCCGTTGAAAATAGCTACCTGATGCGTGCGGCATTGCGGGGCAAAGGCATTTTGACCGAAACCCATGTCTTTGCCCATGGTGGACACGGCTTTGGCTTGCGAAAGGCCATAGGCAAGCCCGTGGAGGCTTGGCCTGACCTTTTCCTGGGCTTTGCCCGATCACAAGGGTTTTAGGCGCTAGCTGACGCCCAATACGCGTTGCAGAAGCCACATGACGGCGATGGTGCCGATGGCATAAGCGCTTAGGCGCTGAAACCGTGCAGCATAAAGCGCATTGATCCGCCGGAGCAGGGACAGGACGAGCAACGCCGCGCAAACGATAAGGATTTGGCCCGCTTCGACGCCCAGGTTGAACGTCAGCAACGCCATGGGGACTTCACCTTGCGGCAGTCCGATCTCGGCCAGTGCACCGGCAAAGCCAAAGCCATGCAGCATTCCAAAGAGAAACGCGACAACCCATGGAATGCGTTCCGAAAGGCGCGGGGCGCTGGGGTCGCGTTTAACAACCTCGACGGCCAAAAATACGATGGACAACGCAATCGCTGCCTCAACCGGCGGCCCCGGAACGCTGATCAACTCAAGCGTTGTTGCCACCAATGTCAACGAATGCGCGATTGTGAAGGCGGTGACGGTTCCGGCCACACGCCAAGCACCATTGAGCAGCAGCACGAGGCACAGCACGAACAAAAGATGGTCATAACCCATCAGGATATGTTCAACGCCTGTGATGAAATATGTGCGGGCAACCTGCCACCTGTCCGGCCGTTGCGCTATCGTCGCTTGCGGGTTGGACGGCGTAAGCCGCGCAGCCTGCGTCGCGCCGCGTGCAGACTGATAACGCAGCAGCGCGTCAGCGGCCATATTCTCCATACCGTCCAGACGGACTGCGCGGCCCGCCAACGGCGTTTTGCAATTGATAGCCCATCGCACCAAAAGTGCCGCGCCGTCGACGCTGCGTTCGGGGGGTGTCGAAACACAATCGTTCGGAAATGTGGGTGTTACCCCCGTTGCGAGACCCGGCTTGATGGGTGCTTTCCACGTGACATCATATTGGTGCGCATTCGGCGCGTTACCAACCCGCTCGCGCAATTCCAAATAGCCGGGTTGCAAATCATCGGCCTGTGCGGGCGAGGGGCCGGCCGCAAGCATGATCAAAAGAAGCAGTCGGAATATCATGGCTTGGCAATGCGAATGTCATATCCGTCAAGCAACGCCTGATATGCGGCGGCTTCACGCTTGCT
>DBOA01000039.1 GCA_002299195.1 Sphingomonadales bacterium UBA658 | reverse complement strand
GATCCCTGCCGCCCCAGCCATTTCCTCAATCCGCGCCAATTTCGCACCTCATCCGCACATGTAAGACATTGTAAATGTTTTGGGCCTACGGCTGGTAACACAATGTTTATCGGTATGTTTTTCTCAAGGGTGCCGATATTCGGCAACTTGCTGAGGGGCGGACCAAAATATGCGGGTAGTAATTGCGGACGATGAGCCCGAAGTGGTTCATCATCTGAAAGCAATCGTCGAAGAACTTGGCCACGCTGCGGTTGGATATACCGATGGGAACGCACTTATGCGGACCTTGGTCAGCGACCCGTTTGATTTGCTGATGCTGGATTGGAACATGCCCGGCAAAGATGGTCTCGAGATCCTGAAATGGATGCAAGAGACGCTGCCCAAACAACCGCCGGTCATGATGATCACCAACCGGTCTGCGAAAAAAGACATTACCGAGGCACTTTATGCCGGAGCCGCTGATTATATCAGTAAGCCAGAAGACCGCGCGGTTATCGCCGCGCGCATCAGTGCGACATTACGCTGCGGCGCAATTGGTGGCGCGTTTGATACCGAAGCGACATACGGCAACTATCGCTTGAACCGGATTGAACAGACGGTCTTGATGAATGGGCAAATCATTGCATTGACGGCCAAAGAGTTTGAATTGGCCGACTTTTTCTTCCGCAATGTCAACCGCACATTGTCGCGCAATTATCTCATGGAGGCGATTTGGCGGACGACCGCGGCCTTGGCGACGCGTACGTTGGACATGCATATCTCGCGCGTGCGTTCAAAGCTGCACCTGCAGCCTGAAAACGGTTTTCGCATTTCAACGGTCTTCGGGTATTGCTACCGCCTAGAAACGATCGCCAAGACGATTTAGTTCCGGCCGAACATCTAGGGTCAGATATAGCAACCCGCAGTCGCTTACGGATGCTTATGCGGCTTTCTTCGCCCGCTCGGTCATTTCCTGATTAAGTATGTCTGCCAACAGGAAAGCGAGTTCAAGCGATTGCGCGGCATTCAACCGTGGGTCGCAATGCGTATGGTACCGATCGGCCAAACCTTCGTCCGTCACGGCAACCGCACCGCCCGTGCATTCGGTTACGTTCTGGCCCGTCATCTCGATATGGATGCCGCCGCCAAAGCTGCCCTCTGCACGGTGCACTGCAAAGAAGCCGCGGACTTCGGCCAAAATACGCTCGAACGGACGCGTTTTATATCCGCTGGCGGATTTGACGACATTGCCGTGCATCGGATCGCATGACCAGATAACCGGATGTCCCTCACGCTGGACGGCACGCACCAAAGTGGGCAATCCGCTTTCAACCTTGTCATACCCATAACGCGAGATCAGCGTGATCCGGCCTGCTTCGCGCGATGGGTTCAACCCATCCAACATGCGCAATAGCGCGTCGGGTGCAAGGCTTGGCCCACATTTGATACCGATTGGGTTCCCGATGCCACGCAAAAATTCGACATGCGCCGAACCGTCAAAGCGGGTGCGGTCGCCGATCCACAGAAAGTGCGCCGACGTATCGTACCAATCACCCGTAAGGCTGTCCTGCCGGGTCATTGCCTGCTCATAAGGCAACAACAATGCCTCGTGGCTGGTGTAAAAGCTTGTGCCCTTAATTTGCGGGACAGTTTCTGGCGTGATGCCGCAGGCTTCCATGAACGCCAGCGCCTCGCTGATGCGGTCAGCGGTTTCTTTATATTTCTGCGCCCATGGCGAGCGGCCCATATAATCATGCGTCCACGCATTGACCTGCTGCAGATTGGCATAACCACCATTGGAAAACGCGCGCAACAGGTTCAGCGTTGATGCGGCCTGGCTGTACGCACGGATCATCCGCGCCGGGTCAGGCTCGCGGCCTTCGGCAACAAATTCAATGTCGTTGATAATGTCGCCGAAATAGCTGGGCAGCTCGATGCCATTGATTGTTTCGGTGGGGGTTGAGCGTGGCTTGGCAAACTGGCCAGCCATCCGGCCCAATTTCACGACCGGCAACTTGCCCGCAAAGGTCAGCACAACCGCCATTTGCAGAATGACGCGGAATGTATCGCGGATATTATTGGGATGAAATTCGGCAAAGCTTTCGGCGCAATCGCCGCCTTGCAACAAAAACGCCTTTCCGTCGGCTACCTTGGCCAGATCCGCCGTCAAATTGCGCGCTTCGCCTGCAAAAACCAGCGGCGGATAGTTGCGCAGTGTCTCTTCGGTTGCGGCTAATGCTGCTGCATCCTTATATTCAGGCATGTGAATGCCCGTCGCGCTTCTCCAGCTATCCGGCGTCCAAGGTGTCGCCATGCGATCTACTCCAACAATATTCATTCAAAAGACGCGCCCTTTAGGCTTAATATGTTGCGAGAAGCAAGCATTAGCCGCGAATTTACGCCGGTTTTGCAAAATGCAATCAGCATAGCGCTATTTGGTATGCGCGACACCAAATTCACTGTTGGCAAAAGCCGTTAAAGGCGTCTATCAGGCCGGCTGAATCGACCCAATTGTGAGGCGAAATGCTTTTCAGTTCGGGGAGAGACGGGATTTCGACGCTATTGTGGTTTAACCGCCGCAACGCAAAAAGGGCAGATTATGTCGACAGTCAAAAAGACAAAAAGCACGGCGAAAAAGCCGGCAGTAAAAAAGCCGGCTGCTGCGCCGGCCGCTTCAGTCGCAACGAAAGCTGCAGCTGGGGACCAGAATCATGGTGGCGCAGAAGGTTCGGGCGTTCGTCGCCGCGACTTCATTCACGTCGCCGCCGTCAGCTTCGCGGGCGTAGGTACAGCAGCGGTTGCGATGCCATTGGTATCGCAGATGAGCGCAAGCGCGGACGTGCTGGCACTCGCCTCCATCGAGGTTGACGTTGCAGCTATCCAGCCAGGTCAGTCGATTAAGACCAGCTGGCGCAAACAGCCGGTGTTCATCCGCAATCTGACGCCTGCTGAAGTCGAAGAAGCAAATAAGGTTGATGTGGGTTCGCTGCGCGATCCACAAACCCTTGCTGATCGCACCAAACCAGGCAAAGAAAATTGGCTGATTACCCTTGGCGTTTGCACCCATTTGGGTTGCGTACCGCTTGGTGCAGCAGCGGGCGAAGTTAAGGGTGAATATGGCGGCTATTTCTGCCCATGCCATGGTTCGCATTATGATACCGCCGCACGTATCCGGAAGGGCCCAGCCCCGACAAATCTTGTCGTTCCGGAATTCGCATTCATTTCTGACACAGTCGTCAAAATCGGTTGAGGAGCTAAAACGCGATGAGCTTCCCTTGGGCACAAGAATATAAACCGCAGGGTACGGTGAGCAAATGGGTCGACGAACGTCTTCCTTTGCCACGCCTTGTATATAACGCGGTCGGCGCCGGATATCCGGTACCCCGCAACCTCAATTACTTCTGGAACTTCGGTGTCCTTGCGGGCGTCGCTTTAGTCATCCAGATTGTGACCGGCATCGTGTTGGCCATGCATTATTATGCAAGTGTCGATGGCGCGTTCAACAGCGTTGAGCACATCATGCGTGATGTGAACTCGGGCTGGTTTATTCGCTATGCGCACATGAACGGCGCAAGCTTCTTCTTCATCGTGGTGTACATCCATATCTTCCGCGGTCTTTTCTACGGATCGTACAAAGCACCGCGCGAAATGATTTGGTTGCTGGGCGTAACCATCTTCTTGCTGATGATGGCGACTGCGTTCATGGGCTATGTGCTTCCATGGGGCCAAATGAGCTTCTGGGGTGCGCAGGTTATCACGGGCTTCTTCTCCGCGATTCCATTGGTGGGTGAACCACTGCGCCAGCTGCTCTTGGGCGGTTTTGCGCCAGACCAAGCCGCATTGAACCGCTTCTTCTCGCTGCACTATTTGCTGCCATTCGTCATTGCTGGTGTCATCATCTTGCACATTTGGGCATTGCACATTCCCGGGTCGTCAAACCCAACGGGCGTGAGCGTAAAGGGTGAGCAAGACACGGTTCCATTCCACCCATATTACACCGCAAAAGACGGCTTCGGCTTGGGGATCTTCTTGATCTTCTTCGTCGCTGTAACCTTCTTTGCACCAAATATGCTGGGCCACCCGGACAATTACATTCCGGCGAACCCGCTTTCGACGCCAGCGCACATTGTGCCTGAATGGTATTTCTTGCCCTTCTACGCGATTTTGAAGGCGTTCACGGTCGACTTCGGCATTCCGTTCACCGGCATCATACTCATCCCAGCTAAATTGATGGGCGTGCTTGCGATGTTCGGTTCGATCTTGCTGTTGTTCTTCCTGCCTTGGCTGGACACGTCTCCCGTGCGTTCGGGACATTATCGTCCATTGTTCCGCAAATTCTTCTGGTATGGTCTGATCCCAAGTCTCGCCATCCTGACCTATTGCGGTGGCAAACCTCCATATACCCAGTGGGTTGTACTCAGCCAAATTGCGGCAGCGTATTATTTCGCCCACTTCTTGATCATCTTGCCAATCGTTTCGCGCATTGAACGGCCGCTTCCGCTGCCAAATTCAATCACCGAAGCTGTCACCGGCAAACCGCTTCCAGCAGCTGCGTAAAACAGGGAAAGCATAATCATGGTTCGTTTAGTTGCTTTTTTAGTAGGCCTGTTTTTCAGCGGCATGCTGTTGCTCGGCCTTGGGGACACCGTCATCACTGCGATCAAGGAACCTGCCGTTCCTTCGGTTGAGGCGGAGTTCCACGAAGAGACTTTGCCCGTATCATTTGCCCATGACGGTCCGTTGGGCAAATATGACCGCGGTGAATTGCAGCGCGGCTTGAAGGTCTATTCCGAAGTCTGCGCCGCTTGCCACAGCTTGAAGCTGGTTTCGTTCCGCGATTTCGCGGCACTGGGCTATAGCGAAGAACAGGTCAAAGCGCTTGCAAAGGCATGGAAGACCGAAGTTCCAAGCATCAACCCCGAAACGGGTGAGCCTGCGACACGTCCGGCAATTCCTGCGGACAAAATTCCTTCGCCATTTGCGAACGAAGTTGCAGCACGTGCGGCCAACAACAACGCGCTTCCACCAGATCTTTCGCTGATCACAAAGGCGCGTGAAAATGGCCCTGCTTATTTGTACTCATTGCTGCTCGGCTATCGTGACCAAGCGGGTTACAAGAACGAAGACGGCAAAGAACTGCTGAAGGAATTCCCTGAAGCGGCGACACCTGCCGGCCTGCACTTCAACCCATGGTTTGCGAACCTGAACATCGCAATGGCGGCACCGATCGTTTCCGATGACCAGGTTACCTATGACGATGGTACGAAGGCTACCAAGGAACAGATGGCGAGAGACGTCTCTGCATTCCTGACCTGGGCTGCGGAACCAAAGATGGAAAACCGCAAGAGCGCAGGTTGGGCAGCCCTTGGCTTCCTCCTGGTCTTCACGGTGCTTGCTTGGATGTCCTACAAAACGATCTGGGCAGACAAGAAGCATTGATAAAAAAAAACAGCATAGTTTTTGGAAAGGGCCGCTTTTGCGGCCCTTTCTTTTTCAATCTGGGCGTTGACGCTAGGGCCGTATAATGGCAATAGCGGCGCTCAAGACGGCCTATGGCCAGTCGCGGGTATAGCATAGTGGTAATGCACTAGCCTTCCAAGCTAGCTAGAGGGGTTCGATTCCCCTTACCCGCTCCAACTTTTCCTCATCCCCATAACGCCTTGGAACAGGCCGTCGCTGTTACAGTTTGCGACAAAGCATGCTTTGCCTCGACAAACCGTTGCGAAATATTCAGACTATATTCAGACTATATGCGTTACATTTGCAGTCGCGCGGACGATCGCAAGGAGCGATTAGGATGAAGAAATTTCCAATTTATGCTGGCCTGATGGCCCTTTCGGCAATGTCGGCTTCAGCAATATATGCTGCGCCCGATGGAAGGGCAGACCAAGACGACGACCGCGTTATCACCAAAGCAGAAGCCATGGCCGCCGCTGATGCGGTTTTTACTAAGATGGACGCTAATGATGATGGCACGCTGAATGAAGGCGACAAGGCCGCGATGCTGGCCAAGCGCTTTGCCGCAATCGACACCGACAAAAACGGTTCCATCAGCCAAGCTGAATTCATGGCCGCACATGAAATGCGCGGGGAGCGCCGCGCGGACCGACGCGAAAAGCGCATGGAGCATCGCAAGATGGGTAAGCGTCATGAGCGCGAAGGTGGCCGTGACGGACGCATGGATATAATGGCGCGTGCGGACAGCAATGGTGACAAGGCCATATCACAGCCAGAATTCCGTGCTGCCGCTGAAGCCCGCTTCGCCAAAGCCGATACCAATAAAGATGGCAGCATAACCCCCGACGAGCGCAAGGCCGGACGCAAGGGTCGCTGGAACGGACCAATGGCCCCTGCCCAGCCCAACGGCGGCTAACGACGGAGCATCGACCGGGCCTATGGCGGTTACGTTGCGCTGCACAATCGCGCCGAGGGCGGCAATCGCGCGACAATGTCGTTTAAGATATAAAAGCTAACGGCGCCGCATGTGAACATTTGGCCCATGGGCGCGGTTGCCATGAAGGCCACATACGGTCTAATCATCGACAATTGGTTTCCATCGGAGAGTTTTCATGCGCATCGCGCTCTATCAGCCGGACATGGCCGGCAATGTCGGGGCGGTATTACGCACAACCGCATGCTTTTGCGTCCAATGCGACATCATTGAACCTTGCGGTTTTCCCTTTTCAGAACGTGCCTTGAGGCGTGCCGGTATGGATTATGTCGCGCATGCAAAGATACAGCGCCACACCGACTGGTCAGCGTTTCTTGAGACATTGAACGGTGCGCGGTTGGTGCTGATGTCGAGCAAGGCGTCAACCGCCCTGCCCGCATTCGCCTTTCGGCCCGATGATGTTATCCTGATGGGCTCCGAAAGCAGCGGCGCACCGCCCGAAGTGCATGCCCGCGCCGACGAACGCGTGTATATTCCCATGGGCGCTGGATTTCGGTCCTTGAACATTTCGGTGTCGGCTGGCATCGCGCTGGCAGAAGGTCTGCGGCAGACCCAACAATTTCCGGAAGGTGCAGTATGACTCTGGTCCTCGACAATCGGCAGCAAACCGCGCGCAGTTGGTTCGAATCGCTGCGCGACAGCATTTGCGCGGCGTTTGAAGCCATCGAACGCGAAGCCGGATCAGACGCATCTTTCGAATATATCCCTTGGGATCGCCACGACCATGACGGTTCGCCCGGCGGCGGCGGCGTACGCGGCGTGATGAAGGGTAAAATCTTTGAAAAGGTCGGCGTGAACGTCTCAACCGTAGGTGGCAGCTTCAACCCCGAATTTGCCAAGACCATTCATGGCGCGGCTGAAGATCCGAATTTTTTCGCGACCGGCATCAGCCTCGTCGCGCATATGGCCAATCCACATGTGCCAGCGGTGCATATGAATACACGCTATCTTGTGACGACGAAAAGCTGGTTTGGCGGCGGTGCGGATCTCAACCCGCCCATCCCCTATGAAGAAGACACAGCAGACTTCCACGCCCGCCTGCGTGCGGCATGCGCGCCTTATGGCCCCGACGTGTACGAACGCTATCGCAAATGGGCGGAGGATTATTTCTGGATCCCCCATCGCAACGTGCATCGCGGTGTTGGCGGTATTTTCTACGACCATCTGGAAAACAGCAGTGATGCCATTTTCGACCAGAATTTTGCACTGACCCGCGATGTTGGCGAAGCTTTCCTCGATATCTTCCCCAAGCTGGTGCGCCGCCGGATGAATCAGCCATTCACCGCCGAAGAAAAGCAGGCGCAGCGGCGCTGGCGCGGGCTCTATGCCGAATTCAACCTTGTATATGACCGCGGCACGACCTTTGGCCTGAAAACCGGCGGGAATGTTGACGCGATTTTGATGAGCCTTCCGCCCGACGTCGCTTGGGATTAATCCACAATGCCGTTTAGCCCGATTGCCGATGGCGACCTTGGTGCCATTGTAACCTCGCTGGAAATGTCCAGCCGTCCGCCATTGCGCGCGCTGCCTGCGTCAGATTTGCGGCTAGAGCCATGGCACGCCCCGCACGTCGACAAATACCGCACACTTTATCGCCGTATTGGCGAACCTTGGCTGTGGTTCTCACGCCTTGAGATGGACGACGACACGCTGATTGCGACCATTCACGATCCCAAGGTCCGGATTTGGGCGGTGGTGGACCGGCGCGGGATTGAAGTTGGCATATTGGAGCTCGACTGCAGAACCGATGGCGCATGTGAAATTGCCTTTTTCGGCCTCATCCCCGAACTTGGCGGCAAGGGCCACGGCAAATGGTTGATGGCCATGGCGCTTCAGCTCGGCTGGGCAGAAGCTGGCGTGCAGCGCATGTGGGTGCATACATGCACGCTGGACGGTCCAACCGCGCTCGCCTTTTATCAAAAGGCCGGGTTCACGGCCTATCAACGGCAGTTGGAGACATTTGCGGACCCGCGTATCAGCGGGCTGATCCCGCGCGACGCCGCGCCGCAAATTCCCATTATTGGGGTGCCGTCTGTGCCCCAAGCTGACGGTTAACTGCCGTCGCAGCGATAACATAGATAACGGCCTCAACCGCGGCGAAAAACGCACTGACCGCAGCTTGGACGATGGGAACCCCGCCCTCGCCCGCAATTGCTTCGCATATCCCGGCGACGGCATCACCAGCGATCCCTGAAACCAATCGAATGGCGACTGCGATAAACAGCGTCAGTATCACGATGGCCCAACCGCATTTGCGGGTTGTCGCCCAAGTCTGTTTCACCGCATCTATGATGCCAAGCGCCGGTTCTTGCGCGATGACTGCGGGCAGCACGGCAAAACGGCCCGTGAGATAAAGTCCGGGAATGATGAACAGCAAGAACCCCGCAAATGTCGCCCAGCCGGTAACGATTGTCGCCGTGAGATATGTCGGGAACAAAGCGGCGGCGATAACAAGCGCGTCGCCCACCTGCGCCAATTTGCGCCCCGAAATCAGGACGTAAAGCGCAAGGCTGCCATACATTGTGACAAGCATCGCCGGTAACAAGACCGGCCAATTTGCCTCGAAATAACCGCTGAACGCCGCGATGACTTTGGTTGTATCATCAAAGCTTTCAAGGACGAGCGGAGGTGCCAAATAGCCCGCGATCCAGTTCGACATGAAAATGAAAAAGCCCGCAATGGCGATGATGGCTTCACGGTGCGCAGCGAATGAAGCGCGCGCATCTTTTGCCACCGCACGATAATTAAGCTTCTTTTGCATATACACTCCCTGACACATCGCGGGGTAGAGGCTGACATATCCGGTGGCAAGCGGCTTGCGCCATGCTAAGCAGCGCGGATGAAGATCGATTGCAATATTGATTGGGACGTTTCCGAAGGGCTGACCCCCTATCCCGAAGCCGTTGCCCGTATGGAAACATTGCAGGCCGCCATCCGCGACGAAAACGCGCGGGAGCTTATCTGGCTGCTGGAACACCCGCCATTATACACAGGCGGGACGAGCGCGGACCCGGCAGAATTGCTGAGCACCGCATTTCCCGTGTACGACACCGGACGCGGCGGACGGTACACTTATCATGGGCCGGGGCAGCGTGTGGGCTATGTCATGCTCGACCTTGCCAAGCATTGCAAAGATGTCCGCTGTTATGTGCATGCGCTTGAAGGCTGGGTGATCGCCGCGCTTGGCCGTTTCGGGGTAGAGGCACGCCGCGCCGAAGGCCGTGTTGGCATATGGTGCGACACCAAAACTGGTCAGGAAGCAAAAATCGGGGCAATCGGCGTGCGCATCCGCAGATGGGTGACGATGCATGGCTTTGCGGTCAATATTGCGCCTGATTTGAATCATTTCGGCGGAATCGTCCCGTGCGGAATATCCGAATATCCGGTCACAAGCCTCGCCGACCTGGGCATCCACGCATCAATGCAGGACTTCGACGCGGCCTTGCGCGCCACCTTCCCGGACTTTCTCATTAACCTTGCCAAAGCGGGCGGAAATTGTACGGTCGCGCCGGAATAGAGAACTGAGGACAATATGCGTTTCACCATCATGGCACCTGCCTTTGCAGCCTTACTGGCATTGTCCGCCTGCGGCGGCGGCAAAGAGGACAATCAGGTCACCGAAACGCGCATGGACAATCTCGAAAGCCTTAAAGGCACGATCAGTGACGACATGATGAACACCGACGAATCCACCGATGAGGCACCTGTTGAAGCGATGCCCGTGCGTGCCGATACCGATGCTGCAAAAGCAACGCCGGAAAAAAGCGACGAACCCAAAACCGATGGTTCAGATGAACCAAAAATTGAAGAACCAAGCGAGCCAAAGTGATCTTAAGTAGCGCCATACAACTGCCCTG
>DBOA01000207.1 GCA_002299195.1 Sphingomonadales bacterium UBA658 | reverse complement strand
GGACGGCTGTCGGAAGAAATCGAAAAACTAAGGTAAGAATTGGAGGCAAAACATGGATCCGTTTCAAATGGTCGTCGCAATCATTGCCATCATCACGATCGGCAGGGTTATCCAGACGAAGCAAAAGGCAAAGCAAGGGATCGTGGAAGACGAAAATTTCATGGGCACGAAAACCCACCGTCTTTTGAACAATGCGGATACGCAGCAGATGCAGGACGAAATTTGTGCCTTGAAGGAACGCATTCAGGTTTTGGAGCGCATCGCGATGGACAACAATAGCGCGAGTGACATCAACCGTCAGATTGAGGAACTGCGCAGCCGGTAACGGCGCGCGGGCGGAAAGGAAGGACCATGCAACAGGATCCCAACTTCTACATCATCATCGGCGCCTTTGCGGTGCTATGTGTCGGCATCGTGTCGTCATTAAGCCTGCGCGGCTGGCGCGACTGGATCGCGCTTAAGCATGCCGAGCTTGAAACCATGCGCCACGGCAATGATGCACCCGTGCCGTCGGCAACATCGCGTATTGAAGTCGCCGATTTGAAAGAGCGCGTAAAAAGGCTTGAGGCCATAGCGGCAGGGATTGATATCTAAGCAACGCGGCCATATGCGCAGTGCATGACAACATTTGCCGACATTACCGAAGAATATGAATTTCTTGAGGCCGATGACCGCTATCGGTTGCTGATCGACCTTGGTCGCGAATTGCCCGAGATGCCCGCCGCGCTGAAAACCGATGCGACGCTGGTTCGGGGATGTTCCGCAAGCGTATGGGTCTATCCCGTGACCGCAGATAAAGAACTCACATTTCTGGCCGACAGCAACGCCGCGATCACCAAAGGCATCATCGCGCTGGTCCTGAAAACGGTTGAGCACAAAAACGCGGCCGATATTCTGAAGACCGATATCGAGAACGCCCTTGCGCCGTTCGACCTCAAAAATCAGTTAAGTTCGAACCGGACACAGGGCATTCCCAATATGATCTCGCTTATCCGCGAGACGGCAGCGCGTTACGCCGGCTGAGCCGGACGCAACCCAAGCCACATCGCAAGTGCAGGCAAGCGGGGCAGCAGCAGCCGGTCGAACAGCCACAGCGCAAACAGCGATGCCGCAAGCAACGGCAAGAGCAACGCCATAACACCGATGATCATCACAACCCCGCGCATTTTTGGTGGCACCGCAGCAACCCGCGGCGCGCCGAGCGCATCATCGGGCTTGCGCCTGCGCCACATCAGGAAACCTGACACAACCAATGTGATCAGGCCAAGCGCAGTGAGCACCCCGACCAACTGATTTATCCAGCCAAAAAGCTGGCCCTCATGCCAAGCGATTCCATAATTGACCGCCCGATCAATGACATGTTTGTCGGCAAAGCCTTTCCGCGACATCTCCTTGCCGGTTGCAACATCAAATGTGATCTCGCGGTTCAATGGCCGGTTCTGCGCCTCTGACTTAATGGTCCAAGCCATCGGCGCGGGAGGTCCAAAACGCTCAGGCGCGCCTGGTGCTTTCACCAACGCCGGGTGCGGCAGTCGTTCGGCTTTCGCTTTGGCGACCATGTCCGCCAAGCCAACCAGCGGAATGCCGGCAGCCTGCATTTTCATCATTGCATCATGATCATGCTCTGCATGCGGCGCGGCACTGCCCGTTTTCCAGTCTTGCGCGCCTTGAACGAGGCCCAATTCAGCGCGGGCAATACGGAAAGCATCGCCCCAAACACTTGCCCAAGGCAGCCCGGTGGCGAGCAAAACAAGCGCCAGCCCTGAAACCCAAAAGCCAGTTACGGCATGCAGATCGCGCAGGAACACGCGATTGCCCTTCCCCAAACGGGGCCACACGACACCGGCAAAGCGCTGCCCGCGCGGCCACCACATGTACAGACCGGTCAGGATCATGACGATCGCCCAGCACGCCGCCAGTTCAACAATCCAGTCACCCATTTTGCCGATCAGCAGCGACCCATGTATCCGCGACACCGTGGTAGATATCCGGCTTTCCGGATCGATGCTGCCCAACACTTTACCCTGTGGTGATACATAGACGTCGCGCATGGATTGGCCGTCGGCGAGGCCGATATGTATCATCGCGGCATCGCCCGCATGTTCGGGCAAGCGATAGCTTTGGAATTGCGCACCCGGATTGGCCGCCATTACGGCGGCCAACTGCACATTGGGTGACACTGCCTGTTCAGTTGGCAGGTCGGTAAATGCGCGCTCTTCCCAACGATCCATTTGCGGCTTGAACAGGTAAATTGCGCCTGTTGTGGCAAGCACGAGGATCAGCGGCATGACGAAGAGCGAGGCATAAAAATGCCAACGCCAGATCGTGCGGTAGAAAGACGTATTCTCCATTTCCGGTCTCCTAAAACCGCGCACGGACGCCGCCGTAAATGGCACGGCGTTCAACCGGGTAGTAAATGGCGGATGCTGCGGAGGCAAGGATAGCGGCAGACACGTCGCCGATGGCTTTCTCTCCAGTCAGGTTCCGCGCATCAAGAAATAGATCGACCCCCGCCATAACGCGCGCGCCGGCAGATAAGCCCAACAGCGTATAGCCTGTCGTGCGTGTCGTGTTCCGATAGTCTGCCCATGCACCCTGCGGCACCCATTCAACATTCGGCGCAATATGCAAATCGTCGCTGCCAATTCGAAGCTCCGACCGCAAGACATGCTTTGGCACCACCGGCAGCCCGTTGTTGCCATATTGGGCATCAGCGACAAAGCGGAAGTCGGAATATTGCCAGATTTGCCGGAAACGCAGCCAATCGGTGGGCGCTGCACTAAACGCGGCCTCGACGCCCTGATGCCGTGTTTTATCGGCGTTGAACGTTGAGGCTGGAATGTCCCGCCCTACGGTAAATTGCAGCATTTCGCGTTTTATATTCGCGCAGTACAGGGCAACATCCCAGCTCGCCCATCCCATTTTCCCGCGTGTCCCGATTTCGGCTGTCCATGCGGTTTGTTCCTTTACAGGAACGAACGCCGCAATTTGTGCGAGTTCAACGAAGGTCGGAAATTCTGTGGATTTGCTATAATTGGCAAAAATTTGGACGTCTTCGGACGGTTCCCAGAGGACGCCAAATTTGGGCGAGAACGCGTCAAACGACGCTGCACCCGTTGCGGCAGACGGAGCGATCTGAACCTGCTTTCGGAAACCATCGGCATATATACCGCCTGCTATAAGCGTAACACCCGCAACCGGCGTTGCACGCAGCTCTCCATACATATTCGACGTCCGGGCCGTCTGGTCGGCTTCGAAGGTGAGCGCTCCACGCTTGCCGTTCACATTGATAAAGCGCTTTGAATCAATTGTTCCCCAACGGGACTCTCCTCCAAGGGTAAAGCTCCATATATCGCCTTCACGGTCATAACGGGCGAACACGCCGCGATCTGTCGATGTCTGATCAATGACCTGATAAATCGGGTGATATAATTCTTTGGCGTTCACGAACGCGCCAACATCCAGACGGCTGCTGCCCCAGTCGAAACGGGTCCGGTTCTGGATACGAACCGAGTTGATATCGCGCGCCTGATCCCCGACAAAATTGCCGCTGCGTGGCGCAGTCAACGCCGTTGCGCGGGTCAGTGCACCCGGCAGTTCCTGATTAAGTGTCGTCGCGCTTGCGTAAAGTCGCGTCGACACGACATCCGAAATCCTAACCCCAGCATTTCCGTTAAAGCGGATTGAGTTCCGCTGGGCGTGTTGCCGATCCCCCTTGTGGCTATCGGCGCTGATCGCTGCCCAAGCATTGGCGTCGCCGTCACCCACTCCAAAGGACGCCAAGCCACGATAAAAGTCAGAGCTGCCAACATCACCGCGAAGGTAAAGACCCGCGGCATTGTCGCCGGTGGGCGTAACACCGTTGATTGCGCCACCCAATGTACCGGAACCAAATCTCAACGCGTTCGCGCCGCGATATACCTCTAAATGGTCGAAAAATATGGGCTCAAGCTCTTGAAAGTCGCCATTGTCGTCGGCCAGATTGATGGAGACCCCATCCTGCAACAACGTCAGTCCGCGCATGTGAAAGCCACGCGATAGACCCGAACCGCGAATGGAAATGCGGACCTCCTGCCCAAAACGCGGCTGGGTATACACGCCTGGCGAAAAGGCCAAGGTATCACGCAAAGACACGACGGTCTTTTCTGCATAATCTTCGTGGCTAACGACGTCGGTGCCGCCTGCGGTGTTGTTTGCAGATATTTCGGATACGTCAGCGGCTGCACGGCCGGTGACAATAATCGTGGTGTCAGCAGCCTCTTCAGCTGCGGCAGATGTAATGATGGCAATAACAGAGCACGCAACAGACGCGCGCAAAATGGACAAAAATTTCATGATATTTTCCTAAATCTAAACGAGAGATAGGCCGCAAAGCAGCCTTGTAGTTTAGACGTAAGAAGGTGGCCCTATGGCTGGTGGCGGCGGGGCAGCGAGGCCAGCGCCAATCGATACTTCGCGTTTGGCAAAAACAGGAATGGCAAGCGCAACAGGTGCCATTGCAACTTGGAAATCAGCGGAAAGCACGTCCGCCGCCATCGCGGCTCCCGCAAAGGCACAAGGCTGATGCTCAACCGATTTGCCTTTGGATGGGTCTTCTTTGTGCAGCTTACCCGATTTGTCCATCCAGACGGTCTGGGTGTCCATTCCGGTACAGATGGTCAGCGCAAAACCACGCTCCGACGACGGCATAAAGCCAGACGGAATGATGACGCGCAAAGCCAGCGCCAGCAATATCATTGCTGCAGCTATATTCCGGAAGGGCGAAGATGCGCGAATCACGCGCGCTCGATGCGCTTGCAACTTGGCCCACGCAAGTAACTAACCCTTCCACTCGCGCCGTTCTTCGGCAACGCGCAGAACGTCATAAGCCGCCTGCCCCGTCTGAAAAGCCTTGGCCGCGTCGGCGTTGCCGGGGTTTACGTCGGGATGTGTCTCCTTAGCGATTTTGCGCCAGGCTTTTTTCGCGTCATCAAACGTGGAGTCGCTTTCAAGGCCCAGAATATCGAGCGCGTGCATTTCATCACGGCTGCGGCTGCCGTCGCCGGACCCGGCCCAACCATAATGTGCGGATTCTTTGTAGCCCGATGAATCGCGGCGCTCATTTGCCTCGCGCTCGTCGGCTTCTTCCTTGGTCAGACCTTCGAAATAGTCCCAACCACGGTTATACTCGCCGGCATGTTCTTCACAGAACATCCAGCGGTCCGGGCTGTTGGGCGATTTCGGTGCGGGGCAGTTTCCGGCTTTGTTGCAACCATAGCGGTCGCACAGACGCACCTGTTGCGCTTCGGTGCTGCTGCCATAGCCGCGCCAGCGGGGAAAACCCCAGTCATTTCGTCGAGTGGTACGCACCATGCCGCCGACTTAGCGACGGCACGCGCATTTTGCTAGTGGCGTAACCGCAATTTATGCGCCGGACAAAGCGCCGCCCATCATCCCGCCGCCGAACAAGGTCGAAAAGGCAATGCCGATCAGGATGCCGGAAATAATGACAGTCAGAACGACATAAATGAGCACGATGACAACGGTGAACCCCGCGACCTTTTCCTTCGGCACACCGAGCACAGGCTGCAGCCCCAGATAGATCAGGTAAACGACATACGCGATTGCGGCGAAAGAAATTAGACCACCCAATATCGGGATCCAGCCAACCAGCCCCGCAACCCAAGTTGGGGTTAATGCGTATGTCATCAGCTTGGTCGACTGAACCATGTCGGATTTGCCATTAAAGCTCGGCGAAACCGCGTTGACGAGGAATGACATCACAAAAAGCGTGACGAGGGAAAACACATATCCCACCACCGCCATCGCCGCGATGGCGCCAAAGCCCAATTCCATAGCCCCGCCGCCCATGCCGCCAAGGCTAGCGGTATTTATTCCCAATGCGCCGGTAAATATTATGCCAGCGGCCAAGGAAATGGCTGCCAAGATCATCGCATATCCGCTGAATAAGCCGCTAACGGTTGCTGGTTCGTCCGCAATGACATTCCATTCATCCGTCGGTTATAAAATGATATTCTTCGCGCGAGCAACAATCGACATTGACTTCTCCCTCTGAAAAATGTGTTTCTCGGCAGAAGAAAACATAATGGCGCGAACATGTAAATGTTGACGTTCGCGTAAATGGAGGGGTTATGAATATGTTATTGCGGTTATTGCTGGGTGCAATTGGCGTGATTGCGCTGTTTGGCGCTGCACAGCATTGGTTTAGCTTCGACGCAGCGTTCACAGGGCGCGGCATTGCAGCAATCGATGATATGGGCCGCGCGAACCTGCGCGCAGACGTCGGAGGATTGTTTTTGGGAATTGGTGCCTTCACCTTGTTCGCCGCGTTCCGGCAGCATCGGGGCGCGCTTGTTGCGACTGCGGTCCTTTTGAGTGCAACGTTAATCGGCCGCATTGTTAGTATCGCGTTCGACGGGTTCAGCGCCCCTGTTGCCCCGCCGATCATTGTTGAGGCGGTGGTCCTTGCCATATTGGGCGTCGCTTATTGGGCATGGGGTAATAAGCCAGAGGGTCTGTAAGCCGGGTTCTGTCCTCCGCTGCAGCCGAGGCGTAAGCGGATGTGCGACCATTCATC
>DBOA01000109.1 GCA_002299195.1 Sphingomonadales bacterium UBA658 | reverse complement strand
ATTTTAACCGACCGGCGGCCATTAATGCCTGCACCCACGGCCTTTTCGGTTAAGAGATAATCAACGCCCCGAACCCAGCCCTGATAGCGTCCCTGATTGATAAATCCCGTTGCGCTGCCTTGTTCGCCAGCGAGCGACGCACAAATAGCGCGCGACATTTTCCAGCGCCCACTGTTCACAAGACGAACGCCGCCTTCGGTTAAAGGACAGATGCCAGCCAGATCGCCATTGGCGAGATAGGTCTGCATCGCGACCTCATGAAGCCGTTTGGTATAGTTGCCAGCATCGACTTGCTGAACAAGCCCACGTGCGACAACCGAATCCCCCATGCGCAACAACAGCCACGCCCGTTCTGCGGTCCAATCCGGGCCGTTTACGCCCACTGGCGTATTGGTCCGGCTGGCGAGCAACCGCCGTGCCATGATCGTGCCCCAACGCGACGCGATTGGCCCTGATGTGCGTTCGACAACCTGTTTTAGAAAAGCGCCATTGGTCGCGCCAAATGACGACGCTGGAAATCCACCCGATGTTTCGGAGATGATGCCAATCGCATTGAGCGAACGGCGCGCGGCAGGCGGAACGTCATACCGAACGACCATTTCCTGTGCGTCTTCTTCATCCTCTTCTGCGTCGTCAGCCGCAGCGTCCGTACTGACGTCACCCGATACCGGATTTGCCGATGATGTTCCGGCCTTGGCGGTTGATGGTGGTGACGAAGACGAAGGACGCGTGGGATTATTAGGTGCTGACGGCGCGGGGTCGCCAAAGCCTTCGGGAAGAAGCGACTCCGGACCCTGCTGCCCCAATGCGGGCAACGCAAATGCGAGGACGACAGCGGCTGCCGCCAAAAGGCCGCCTTTTGTTATTTTATCAGTCAATGACGCGAACCTGTTTCAAATGTTTGGGGCTGCACTGCAATTTCTCTTATCTGCATGGTTGTTCACCGCCTAAATATGCGAGCCAGAGTAGCAGGCCAAATGCCACTGCCGCAACAATTAGAAAGCGCAAAAACCAGTTTTTACGTCCGCCGCTGTTGAACCATTGTGTAATATACTGCTTTCCCACAATTTTCCGAACAAGTGGCAAATTACTTTCGGGTTAGGGATAGCCGATATATAGGCGGTGTCGCAATGCCCGGAAACGATGAACAAAAAATCGGCAACGACCGAACAATAACTGACCCGGTAATTGACCGGCCGGTCGTTCTTGTCGGGATGATGGGCGTGGGTAAAAGCAGCATTGGAAAGCGCCTGGCTGCGCGGCTGAATGTGCCTTTTGCCGATGCTGACGATGAAATTGAACGTGCCGCGGGACTCTCCATTTCCGAAATATTCGAAAAGTTCGGCGAAGGCTATTTTCGCGATGGAGAGCGCCGGGTTATTGCGCGGCTTGTCGAAGGTGCACCAAAGATTATCGCCACAGGCGGCGGCGCGTTTGTCAATGCAGACACCCGCGCGCTCATATTGGAGCGCGCGATATCGATTTGGCTGGACGCGGACGTAAAAGTACTGGCCGACCGCGTTGGTCGGCGCAGCCACCGGCCTTTGCTAAAGGATAAGGACCCTTTTGAAGTCCTGACGGAACTTGGCAAGATTCGAAACCCGCTATATGCGACGGCCAATATCCATATTCGCAGCGATACATCGCCGCATATGCGGACCGTTGAAAATATCGTGAAGGCCCTTGCCCAATGACCGTCATTTCCGTCGACCTGACCAATGCGCCTTATGACATTCATGTCCGTGCGGGCTTAATGGCACAGGCGCCGGAGTTTCTGGTGCCCTATGCGCGCGACAACCGGTTGTTGGTGGTCACAGATGAAAATGTTGCCCGCGCTGTCTGGCCTGCGCTTGAAGGCGCACTCTCCGCCGCGGGCGTGAAAACCGCGGTGTATATTTTGCCGGCGGGCGAGGGTGGCAAAAGCTGGGGCGAACTGGAAAAGCTAACCGACTGGATGCTCGCGCAGCATGTGGAACGTAGCGACCATGTCATCGCGTTAGGCGGCGGTGTTGTCGGCGACATCACCGGTTTTGCAACGCATATCGTGAAGCGCGGCTGTTCGTTCGTGCAAATCCCGACGACCTTGCTGGCGCAAGTGGACAGCAGCGTCGGCGGCAAGACCGCGATTAATAGCGCGGCAGGCAAAAACCTCGTCGGTGCATTTCATCAACCTGCATTGGTGCTGATCGACCCTGAATTATTATCGACCCTTCCACCACGCCAATTGGCGGCTGGCTTTGCCGAAGTGGCCAAATATGGCCTGATCGATGATCCCGATTTCTTTCAATTTTGCGAAGACAATCTGGACAGTTTCTTTGCCGGTGACCCGGCAATTCACGCGCAGGCCATCATAACATCGGTGCAATCCAAAGCACGCATCGTCGCCGCTGACGAGACCGAACGCACGGGCACGCGGGCGTTGTTGAACCTGGGCCATACCTTTGGCCATGCGTTGGAAGCCGACACAGGCTTTTCGGACAGACTGTTCCATGGCGAAGCCGTCGCAGCGGGGATGGCGCTGGCGTTTCGCTATTCCGTCCGGCTTGGCCTGTGCGCCGCAGAGGATGCACAACGCGTATCGCAGCTGCTGAAAGCCGCGGGCTTGCCCACCACGCTTTCGGATGCGGGCGTTACCGCGAATGGCGCGTTGCTGGTGGATTATATGCGGCATGACAAAAAGATGAGCGGCGGCACTTTGCCCTTCTTGCTCGCGCGAGGCATTGGCAAAACCTTCCTGTCGAAAGACGTCGTACTGGACGACGTCGCGGTGTTTCTCGACGACGAAGCTCAATACTGAGCGATCAGGAAATCATCCGAATCATCACCACCAAAGCTGTGCCGTTTACCGGCGTGCAAATCACCGCTGGAGAACTGCGCTTTTAGACGGCTTCGGTCGCGTCGGCGGAATTCGGCGATGATTTCATGAATAGCCTCGCGGTCGGTTCCGAAGAATTTAAGCGCATCGACCGACATGCGGATCGACGATTCAAAAAGTTCGCGGATGATACTGATGCCATCATCTTCCATCAACGCCAGCGCCTGTTGCCGGTCATGTGCGCGCACAAACAGCTTGGTACGCGGAAATGTCTCACGAACGGGCATGAGCGACTCTGCGGTCATATGCCGGTCGTCGATGCAGAAGAATATCGCCTGCGCGTCCTCGCCACCCGCCCGCTGCAACAAATCAACGCGCGTCCCATCGCCGTAGAAGACTTTGAAACCAAATTCGCCGCTTGTGTCGATTGTTCGCGGGTTAACATCGATCAGCGTCACCGAACGCCCTGCGGCCTGCATGATCTGCGACACTTGTTGGCCGAACCGGCCATGGCCAACGATGATGACATTGGCTTGTGACGCCAACGCGGGGTCATCAAGCTGGGCTGCAATGTTGGGCTTATGCGCCGCCAACTTGCCAGCAATAATCATCAAGAAAGGCGTCGACGCCATCGACAGCGTTACCACTGCGCCAAATAGGCTCGCAGCCTCCGGCTCAATCAACAATGCCTGTTGCGCCGCCGTGAACAACACAAATGCGAATTCACCGCCCTGGCTCAACAGCATGGCCATGATGATGGACGGCTTGCTCTTCAATCCAAAGAACCGGCCAAGCGCAAAGATGATGGTAATTTTGACAGCGACCAACGCCATCGCAAGCCCCGCAACAAATAGCGGCTGGGCAAGAATGACGTCGACATCCAGCAACATGCCAACCGCAAGGAAAAACAGACCCAGCAGGATTGATCGAAACGGATCAATATCCGCCTCCAGCTCATGCCGGTACGGCGATTCTGCAAGCATGACGCCTGCAACAAACGCCCCCAATGCAGGCGATACGCCAATCGACTGCATGACCGCCGCGCTGACGCAAACCGTGAACAGCCCTGTGACGATGAACAGTTCGCGTTCGGAAATCTTGCCGACGAGCCGCAACAATGGCGACAGCAAATAGCGCCCGGCGAGCACCAAGCCCAATATGGCGAGGATAGCATATAGAACCAGCCGCCAGCCCGTGATGGCGCCTTCATCTGCCGGCGCACGCGACAATGCCGCTACAATCGTCAGCAATGGGACAATCGAAATGTCCTGAAACAACAGGATGGAGAAGCTTTTTTCACCATAGTCTGTTTTCATGCGGCCACGCGATTGCAGCAGCGGCAGCACCTGCGCGGTGGATGATAAGGCAAGCGGGAGGCCAAGCACCAACGCCGCTTCCCAGCTGAAGGTCGGCATGGCGAAGCGAATGATCGCAAACATGCCAAGGCCGCAGAGCGTCACCTGCAGCGGACCAAATAACAAAATATCCCTGCGCAACAGCCACAACCGGCTGGGCGATAGTTCCAGCCCGACAAGGAAAAGCAGCAATATGATGCCGATTTCCGAATAGGCCAATATCGTCTCAGGCGCGCCAATCAGGCCAAGTCCGTCCGGACCGATGGCGATACCGGCAACCAGATACCCAAGCACAGCTCCAAGCCCCAGACGGCGGAAAACAAGAACGGCAATCAGCGCCGCACCCAGCAACACAACTCCGCCGAGCATCACGTCCGCAACAAGATTATGCGGCGCGTCCTCCATCAGCTTTTCTCTTTGATATTCTGCGCCGCAGCCAGAACCGCATCATAAGGCAGCAAGATGGCCGCATGTCGTGACGGATAATCGCTCGCCGCCGAAAGCAGATCCAGTTCAGGCCAAATATCGGGCATCGCGCCCTCGCGCCGTAATGCTTGGGCAATGCCATCGCGCAGTTCATTAAGCATCGATAGGTTCAACCCGTCGGCGTTCTGCCGCAAAATGGCAGCCGAGGCCTGCCCCAAGGCGCAGGCATTTGCGCGCAGGGCCAGCCCGCGTATATGCCCGCTTGCGTCCGTAGAAACATCGGCCTGCATCCGGCTTCCGCAAACCGGGGATCGCACCTCTGCCGACCCTTCGGGATTTTCAAGGCGGTCATTTGCGACCAACGCGGTCGCAAGGCGTAGTATATCGCGATTGTAGAGAGCGGAACCGCTCACTCGTTTGTTCCCGCGGCTTCATCCTCGGCCCCGCGGTTCTCCCGAACGAAATCAGACATGGCTGTCCCGCTTGCGTTCAACAGCGGATAGGTGCGTGATTGTGTCATCCATTCAGGGCGCTCCTCATCCGCGCCAAGGAACATGCCATAACCCATGACGAGCAACAGGAATATGAGGGTCGCCATCATCAGCCCCTTCAACATTCCAAAGCCAAAACCCAAGACACGGTCAAATGGCCCTAAAAGCGATTTGCGCGATCGCGCACCAAGTGATTTCGCGATCCATCTACCAAGTGCATAGATGACGATAACAATCGCAAGAAATGCCGCAATGGCCGCGCTTGTTTCCGACCCAATGGTTTCCGCCAGCGCAGACGTGGCAGGGGCGTGCAGCACGCGGACGCCGGCGATAACCAATATCCATGCAATCATCGACAGCGTCTCTTGCACAAAACCGCGCAATAAGCCGAAAACGGCGCCGCTGCCGATTAGGAAAAATACAATGATGTCAAATGCGGTCATGTGAAGCTGCTGCCCAATCTATAATCCGTCGCACCTCATCCGCAGTGCGCTCATGTCGCCATTCAAGCCGCTAAACCGCTTGATTTCCGTCGCATATGACATGGCCTAAAAACAGATTTAGTGACGTCCCAGCATATGGTCAACGAGATTGGCCAGCGTGCGGAACTCTTGCGTGGAAATTCCCGACTGTCCCTTCACCGATGGCGGCACAAGTGCCCGGCTAAAGCCAAGCTTGGCCGATTCCTTCAAACGCAATGCGCCATGCGCGACGGGACGAATTTCGCCAGACAAGGCGACTTCCCCAAACAGGACAGCATCCGACGGCAAGGGCCGCTCGGCCAATGCCGATACCAGCGCCGCCGCCACCGCAAGGTCCGCCGCAGGGTCCGAAATGCGGTATCCGCCGGCGATGTTCAGATATACTTCAGCAGTCGAAAAGCTAAGGCCACAGCGCGCCTCTAACACCGCCAATATCATGGCGAGCCGTCCGCTGTCCCATCCGACCACGGCGCGGCGCGGCGTGGCACCGCTGGATAGGCGCACAGTGAGCGCCTGAATTTCAACGAGCACTGGCCGCGTCCCTTCCAACGCCGGAAACACCGTTGCGCCAGTCACTTGCTCTGCACGGTCCGTCAGGAACAATGCGCTTGGGTTGCCAACCTCGGTCAGGCCCTCTTCCGCCATGGCGAAAACGCCAATCTCATCGGTGCCGCCAAAGCGGTTCTTAGATGCGCGCAATATGCGATATTGATGGCTTCGCTCACCTTCAAACGCCAGCACCGTATCGACCATATGTTCAAGCACGCGCGGTCCGGCAATCGTTCCGTCTTTGGTGACATGGCCAACGAGCATCAATGCAGAGCCACGCTCTTTGGCAAAACGGATCAGCTCTTGCGCCGATGCCCGCACTTGGCTGACGGTGCCCGGCGCGCCTTCAATCAAATCGCTGTGCATCGTCTGGATCGAGTCGATGACCAACAAAGCTGGCGGCGCGCCCTTCCCCATGGTGGTCAATATGTCGCGGACCGACGTTGCCGCCGCCAATTGCACCGGCGCATCGCCCAGCCCAAGCCGCCGTGCGCGCAAACGCACTTGGTCGACAGCCTCTTCACCCGAAATATACGCAACGCTCAACCCACGCCGCGCCAGATTGGCCGCCGCCTGCAACAGCAAAGTAGACTTACCAATGCCCGGGTCACCGCCCAGCAAAGTCGCTGATCCCGGCACAAGGCCACCACCCAGCGCGCGGTCGAACTCAGCGATGCCGGTCGAAGCGCGATCGGGTAGTTTGATGTCGGTGTTCAGCCCCGACAGTTCCACCGAACGTCCGCCCGAATGCAAATGATGTTTCAGCTCAAAGACCGTCGCGCTCGCTTCCTCCGCCAGCGTATTCCATTCGCCGCAGTCGTCACATTGCCCCTGCCAACGGTTCGCTTCTGAACCGCATGCCTGACATACATATTTGCGCTTTGCCTTTGCCATAGACGGAAACTATCAGAACATATCAAGAACTCAAGCCGTAAAAAGCACGCATCGGTGCTTGCGCACGACCGCTGGCGCTGTCACACCATTGGCATGCGTGAAAAAGAACTTCGGCTGGCGCTCATTTGTTATGGCGGGGTAAGCCTTGCCATCTACATGCATGGCGTCACGCGCGAGATTTGGCATATGGTCCGCGCCAGCCGCGCATTCCATGATGCAGCGCCTGCCGCCCCGGGGCAGCGAGTCCGTCTATCACGACCTCCTCGCCGAAATGTCGCAGGTCAGCGGGACGAAGCTGCGCGTGCTCACGGATATTATCGCCGGTTCAAGCGCAGGCGGCATTAACGGCATATTTCTGTCCCAAGCCATTGTCACAGGGCAGTCGCTGGAGCCGCTGACCGACATGTGGCTTGAAATGGCCGATGTGGACGTCCTGCTTGACCCCGATGCCCGCCCGCTGTCGCGCTTCTCCAAATTTTGGGCAACACCGATTGCGTGGATGATATTGCGGCGGCGCGGCGGGACTGTCCAACGGACGGTCGCCAAGGAAGCACAAGACGAGGTAGCAACCAAGCTGTCGCGCTTTGTTCGTGCCCGCTGGTTCGCGCCGCCCTTTGGCGGCAATGTTTTTTCCAAGCTATTGTTGGATGCGTTGAAGGCCATGGCGGCGAGTAAAGCCGGATCGCCGCTTTTGCCGATCAACCAACCGCTCGACCTGTTTGTGACGGTCACAGATTTTAACGGGCATGATCAAATCTTGCGCCTGAACAGCCCACCCGAGGTGACGGAGTCCGAGCACCGGATCACCGTCGACTTTTCGACACGCGGGCGGACGGGCCTTGCCGATATGGCCGAACTCATCTTTGCGGCACGTGCGACCGCGAGCTTCCCGGGAGCGTTCCCGCCCTTTTCGGTGCGTGAACTTGACCGATTGCTGGCGCGTGAAAATGTGCCGTGGCTGGGGCGGAACGCATTTCTGAAGCGTATATTGCCGCAGCGATTTGCCGCCAACGCAGCGGAAGACACAATGCTGATTGACGGTTCCGTGCTCGCCAACGCCCCGTTTAATCAGGCGATTGCTGCCCTGCGCAACCGCCCCGCGCGGCGCGAAGTCGACCGCCGCTTTGTCTACATTGACCCAAAGCCCGGCCGCCCAAGTTTCCGCTTCGGTCGGCGCAACGCAGATGGCAGCGCCGACAACCCGCGCAAACCACCCGGCTTTTTCGCAACGATATTTGGCGCGACATCGAACATCCCGCGGGAGCAACCGATCCGCGATAGCTTGGAAAAAATCACGGGCCGGTCGGAACGGATCGAGCGGATGCGACAGGTGATCGACAGCTTAAGGAATGAAGTCGAAACCACTGTGGAGGCACTGCTGGGCAAGACTTGGTTCCTGAGCCAGACGACTGCCGTCCGCATGCAGAAATGGCGCCAATCTGCGCAGGAAAAGGCGATACTTGCCGCTGGCTTCAGCTACCGTGCTTATGGCCACCTCAAGCTTGCGGGCGTCGTCGACGATATTGTGGCGACCGCGCGTCGCAGCCTGCCCGATGCAAATAACGGGTTTTTCCGCGACTTGAGAGCGGCTTTGTGGGCCGAAATCAGGACACGGGGATTGGACCGCATGCCGCATGACAGCGGCAAGCAAGCGACCAAACAGTCCATCGCTTTTTTTGGCGCGCATGATCTTCGGTTCAGAATTCGCCGGCTCCGCTTCCTTGCACGGCATCTGACGGAGGAGGTCGAAAATGTCATCGACGTACCTGAAAGCGACATCACACAGATACGTGATGCTATTTATCGCTGTCTGGCGATGTATCTGGATCTGGAAACAGCCGAATTTCTAGGGGTCGATTTCGCCATTGCCGCAAAGGCGGGCGTCTCCAATCCGGCCGGGCTCATGAACCATTTGGCGGCACAGCGCGACCTTGTCCAAACGGACCTTCGTGTCGATGCGATATTGTGCGCCGCGCTCCTCGCCCTGCCGGTGGAGGCGCGGCGGGCCATGCTGCTTGGCTATCTGGGTTATGCGCTGTACGATATCGCGACCTTGCCATTATTGCAGGACGAAGGGTTCGACGAATTTGACCCCGTCAAAGTCGACCGCATTTCACCCGAAGACTGCAACTCCATCCACCAAGGTGGCGCCGCAGCCACGTTGAAGGGCATGGAATTCAACAATTTCGGCGCGTTTTTCAGCCGGTCCTATCGCGAGAATGATTATCTGTGGGGACGGTTGCACGGGGCGGAACGGCTCATCGACATTTTGGTGTCGTCCCTTCCCGCCGGTCATGACTTCGCCGAAAGCAGAGTGCGGGCCTACAAAAGGCTCGCCTTCCATGCGATATTGGATGAGGAGCAGGATCGGCTGAAATATGTCCAGACCCTGATCGCATCATTGCGGAACGAGATTGATCAGATCGCAATCTGACCAATCATTTCACCATATCGCAATCACGTCGCGATGCCGTCCCAAATCCCTTTAAGCTTATCAAAAAAGCCAGTCGATTGCGGGCATTCCTCACCGGTTTCGGTTTCTCGGAACTCACGCAAGATCTCTTTCTGGCGCGCTGACAGCTTGGACGGCGTTTCAACATCGATTTGAATGACCATATCGCCGCGTCCACGTCCTTGCAGGACAGGCATCCCTGCCCCGCGCTGGCGCAGCTGTTTGCCCGACTGAATGCCCTCTGGAACGATGATGAGGTGTTCAGCACCATCGAGGCCCGGAATACGGATTTCGCCGCCCAGCGCCGCTGTGGTGAAGCTTACGGGCACACGGCAGAACAATGTCGTACCGTCGCGCTCAAACACCTTGTGCCGCGACAGATGGATGAAGATGTAGAGGTCACCGGCGGCCGCGCCATAAGGCCCAGCTTCGCCCTTGCCCGCAACGCGAATGCGGGTGCCTTCATCGACGCCGGGCGGAATATTTACGGATATGGTCTTGCGTTCGTCCTTGCGGCCTTCGCCGGCACAGACACGGCATGGGTCTTCGATAACCTCACCCCGGCCATGACAGGTCGGGCAAGTCCGTTCGACGACGAAGAAACCTTGCTGCGCGCGCACCTTGCCGTGACCCGCGCACAGGTTGCAACGGCGCTTGCCCGAACCCGGTGTTGCGCCCGTCCCTTCACAGGTGCCGCAAGCCGTCGCCACGTCGATGGTGATTTCGGCATCCTTGCCGTGGAACGCCTGGTCGAGTGAAATTTCGAGATCATAGCGCAAGTCTGCACCGCGCGCAGGGCCACGCTGACGTCCGCCAAAGGCATCGCCGAAAAAGCTTTCGAATATGTCGGAAAAGTCGCCAAAGCCAGCGCCACCTTGGCCACCGCCGCCCATGCCGCCATTTTCAAACGCGGCTTTGCCAAGACGATCATAGGCCGCGCGTTTTTGCGGATCTTTCAGGACATCATAGGCCTGGCTGACCGCCTTAAATCTGGCTTCGGATTTGTCGCAGCCGGGATTGCGGTCGGGATGGCATTCCATCGCGATCCGGCGATAGGCGGACTTCAGCGTCTTTTCATCCGCTGTCCGCTCGACTTCCAACAATTCGTAATAATCGATGTCAAGATTCATGACTGACTACCCCCCGGCTTCCCGACCGTCGCTGCATTTCGCGGGCGACCGTCGGGAACTTTCAACATCAGTCTTTCTTGTCGTCTTCGACTTCGGAGAATTCTGCATCGACAACATTGTCGTCGGCAGGGGCTTCTTCGGTCGCAGC
>DBOA01000078.1 GCA_002299195.1 Sphingomonadales bacterium UBA658 | reverse complement strand
GATCGTGACGCGCTGATCCAAGAATTGCGCGCAGAACGTACCGAAGCGGCACGCCGTGCGGAAGCTGCTCTCAACGGTGAAGTAGAACCGACTGAAAAGGCAGAGCTGACAGCGGACACCTTGTTCAAAAAAGCGGGCGAATAAGGACGATGTCGTCATTGCCTTAATCGCTTGATTAAGGCACGGGTGGGCTATGGCTACCAAAGCAACCCCTGATTATGACGCGTCGCTTGCCGACCATGGATTTGAAGCCACAGAATTTAAGGGGCTAACATACCCCTTGGGGGACCATGCCCCGGCTTATGGCGAAATCTACCCTATCGCGCCGGATATTGGCTGGACGCGTATGCCCGTGCCCGGCAATCTGGCCCATATCAACCTGTGGCTATTGGACGAGGGCGCGGCAGGCTATGCGCTCGTGGACACCGGCCTTTTCATGCCGCCGACCATTGAACAGTGGAAAGCGATGTTCGCGGGCAATTTGGCCGACCGCGAACTCAAGCGGATTTTCGTAACCCATTTCCACCCCGACCATGTCGGTTGCGCGGGGTGGCTTTCCAACAAGTTCAAAGTTCCTGTCTGGATGAACCGGACTGAATGGTTGATGGCGCGGATGCTGATCGCTGATCAGGCGGATCAACCACCTGAAGATGTTTTGAACAACCGGCGTTTTGCGGGTTTTGACGAAGAACGCATCGACGCGGTGCGTAAGCGCGGTTGGGGCGGGTTCGCACGGGCAGTGTCGCGGCTACCCACGGGACATGTCCGCATGGATGACGGGCAAGTCATCCGCGTTGGACGGCGGGATTGGACCGTGATGACAGGCGGCGGACACACACCGGAACATGCCTGCCTTGTTGATTTCGACAATGGCATGATCATCGCGGGTGACCAGATTTTGCCGCGTATCACCTCAAATGTCTCTGTCATGGATAGTGAGCCCAATGCGGACCCGTTGGGTGAGTGGCTCGACTCCATTACAAAGTTTCGGGCTGCCTTGCCTGCGGATATGCTCGTCCTGCCAGCGCATGGTGAACCATTTACTGGGGTGCATGTCCGGTTGGACAGACTGGCGTCTGGCCACCATGAACGGCTCGACAAGTTGGAAGCTGCCCTGCGGCACACAGAAATGCGAGCGGTCGATACATTTGCATTGTTGTTCGACCGGGAAATTGATGAAACGGTTTACGGTTTGGCCACGGGCGAGGCGCAGGCGCATTTGCGCTACCTGCACTTTGCCGGTCGGATAAAATGTGAAATCCGCGATGGTGTTGGATGGTATCACGCGGCATAACGCGCGCATGACACAAAATATCTGGAACAGTCATTACCTGCATCCTGTAAAATGGGACCAACATTTTGTGCCGTTGGCCTTGCACGATATGTTCTTCCAGTCCGCCGAACGCATGGGCCGTGGGGCAATCGCCGATTTCATGGGCCGTAAATATAGCTACGCCAATATGGCGGACACTGTCCGGCGGGTTGCCCGTGGTCTTCAGGATAAAGGTATTGGCAAGGGTGACCATGTCGGTCTCTTTCTGCCGAATGTTCCGCATTATATCGCGGCTTATTATGGCGCGCTTGCTGCGGGGGCGACCGTGGTTAACTTCTCGCCCTTATACACCGTTGATGAACTGGCCCATCAGGTGGCGGACAGCGGAACGTCTATTTTATTCACTGTTTCAGCTGCGGCATTGCTGCCGACAGCTATCAAGGTTTTGGACAACAGCAGCCTGAAGGAACTGATTGTCGGCAGCGTCGCCGAAGCATTACCCAAGGCGAAAAGTTGGGCCTATCGGTTGCTGAAACGCAGCGACATTGCGCCAATACCTGACGATAGCAGAATTACGCATTATGCGACGCTGATCGCAAATGATGGCGATTATGCTGTCCAGCCTTGCACGCCGGAACAAGACATTGCGCAGCTTCAATATACAGGTGGGACGACGGGCACGCCAAAGGGTGCGATGCTCAGCCACCAGAATATAACGGCGAATGCGCGGCAGATTAACATGCTGGATCCGCACAGCGCGGTGAACCAGCCCAATGGCGCTGCAGATGACCGGATTCTCGGTGTGTTGCCGTTCTTCCACGTGTTCGCCAATGCCACTGTACTTAATCGAACCGTCGCCAATGGCGGTGAGATTGTCATGCTGCCACGTTTCGAGGCGCGTGCCGCGTTGGCGGCCATTAACCGCACGAAGGTGACATCATTGCCCGGCGTGCCGACGATGTATCAAGCATTGCTCGATTGCCCGGATGTCACGAAAACCGACTTCACCAGCTTGCGCGCGTGTATCTCGGGTGGCGCACCTTTGGCGGCTGAACTGAAAGAACGCTTTGAAACGGTAACGGGTGCAGTCGTGATCGAAGGTTACGGGCTAACCGAAAGCTCAGGCGTCGTGTCGTGCAATCCTTACGAAGGCATCAACAAGATCGGCAGCATTGGGCAACCCGTTCCGGGCACCGATGTCAAATTGGTCGACAAGGAAGACCCGAACAAGCCAGCGCCGGACGGTGAGCCGGGTGAATTGGTGTTTTCAGGTCCGCAGACGATGTGCGGATATTGGAACCGCAAAGATGCGGATGCCGAGGTCTTTCTGGGCAAATATTTGCGCACAGGCGACGTTGCGACCATCGACGAAGACGGCTTCATCCACATCGTTGACCGTTTGAAAGACATGATCGCGGTGGGCGGCTTCAAGGTGTTCCCAAGTCAGGTCGAAGACATCCTCTACAAGCATCCCGCGGTCAAAGAGGTATTGGTTATCGGCGTGCCGGATGCGTATCTTGGTGAAGTGCCGCGCGCATTTGTGACGTTGCACAATGGCGCTACGGAAGATGGTGCCGAATTGACGGCGTGGCTGAACCCGCGTCTTGGAAAGCATGAACGGGTTCAAGGCGTCACCATCCTCGACGTCCTGCCAAAAACCATGATCGGAAAGCTCGACCGCAAGGCTTTGCGTTCCGCGGTCGGGTCCTAAGCATTCGGTTGCATGGTGGCCGACACCGGAGAGATACGCAAAATCATCCATGTTGATATGGATGCGTTCTACGCCAGCGTAGAGCAGCGCGATAATCCCGAACTGCGCGGTAAACCGGTGGCCGTAGGAGGATCGTCCAAACGCGGCGTTGTTGCCGCCGCAAGCTATGAAGCACGCGCATTTGGCGTGCGCTCCGCTATGCCTTCGGTGACTGCATTACGGCAATGTCCGGACCTGATTTTCGTGAAGCCGCGGTTTGAGGCGTACAAGGCTGTGTCGCGGCACATTCGGGAGATATTTGCCCGGCACACCGATGAAATCCAACCTTTATCGCTGGATGAGGCGTATCTTGATGTCACGCACGATAAACAGGGCATTGGTTCGGCAGTCAAAATTGCCAAAGCTATTCGCGCGGCCATTCGCGAAGAAACCGGACTGACGGCAAGCGCTGGTGTGAGCTACAATAAATTTATCGCCAAGCTGGCGAGTGACCAAAATAAACCTGATGGCATGTGTGTGATATTGCCAGAGCAGGGGCCCGAATTTGTCGCAAGCTTACCTGTGCGGCGGTTCCACGGTGTGGGGCCGCGCACGGCCGAAAAAATGGCCAAGTTGGGCGTGCACACGGGTGCAGACCTTGCCCAAAAGGACGAGATTTGGCTGTCGCAGCATTTTGGCAGTTGGGGCGCTTATTTGTTTCATGCCGCGCGCGGGATCGACAACCGTCCCGTTAACGCAAATGCGGTGCGTAAATCCATTGGCGCTGAAAGCACCTATTTCGAAGATAAACGCAGCGAGGATGAGTTGCGCGAAGCGTTAGACGATATTGTCGAGATCGTTTGGGATCGCATTGACCGCAATCAGGCTCAAGGAAAGACACTGGTCTTAAAGGCGCGCTATTCCGATTTCCGGACCGTCACACGGTCGCGGACGGTCGGGCACATACTTTCGGACCGTTCTGCAATCGCGACGCTGGGCCATGCGCTGTTGGACCAGATTTTGCCCGCCGAAATGGGCGTTCGCTTGCTTGGGCTGACATTGTCGGGACTTGTTGATCAAAATGACATTGCCGCAGGACCAACAATGCAAGGACAGTTCACATTTGATCACGTTGAAAAATGAAACAATCGGCGTTATATCAGAAAACTGTTATGCAGTCATAATACAGGAAGCAGAATGGCGCGGCCACAAACTGATATAGAAGCCGGCAGAACTGCGTTGCTTGAAGTCGTCGATGACCTTGTTCGCAAACGCGGGTCGGTCGATATTTCCATGACGGATTTGGCCGCAGCGGCGGGTATGTCGCCGTCAAATCTGTATCGCTTTTTCGACAACAAGGAAGCTTTGCTGGAGGCTGTGGCCGAGCGTTTCTTCGCGGAAAAAATCCGCATCATGGTGGAAGTAACCGAGTCCGACTTGCCGGTTCGCGACAAAATGTACCAATATTTCGCCCGGCGCTATTTGGCCTCTGTCGAGCAGTATGAGGCCGAACCCGAGCTGTTAAAAAGCTATCTGGAAATTGGTCAGCAACATTTCGAAGTGGTGCGCGGGTACGTGGACCTTGGCGACCATTATCTCGCGATCATCGTGGCCGAAGCTATGGATCAACGCTATTTCCAAGGCCTGTCGATTGATGAGGCGGTGTCGCTCATCAACCAAATGCTGCATTGTTATACAAACCCCGACATGCTCTTTTACATCGGGACAACGAAGCTGAGCGTTGCCAAATTGGCCATGATTGTGGATGCCGTGTTTCAAGGGCTAGGTAAAAAAATGACGACCCATTCAGCCGCCGGATCGCACATGAAAATCGTGTCTTAACCGCCCACATTGGCCTTCAAACTTATCGTCATCACGGCAATGTAGCGACCAGCACATATTCGCTTTTACAACACGCCTCCCCTGATTTAAGCAGGTGATTAAATCAGGGGAGAGAATGAATATGCGGGTCGAGAACGCCGTGTTTCCAGGCAAGGAGCAGATCACGTCCTTTTTCGGAGGGCCTGAAAATGGCCCCTTTGTGATGGTCAACCTTCTGAAATTTAAAGAGACCGCAGAATATGCCGATGGCAGCGACGCCGACCTTAGTGGCGCTAAGGCGTATGCCCGTTATGGCAAGGGTATTCAGGCGTGTCTCGCCGCGGTCGATGGCAAGCAGATTTATGCCGGGCCTGTAACGGGCCTGATGATTGGCGAGGTCGAAGAGCTTTGGGACATGGTTGCGCTGGTCGAATATCCCTCACTGGCGGCCATGCAGAAAATGATGTCCTCCCCGGAATATCGGGCGATTGAAGTTCATCGCAAAGCAGGCCTCGCCGGGCAACTCAACATCCGCACGAACCAGATTGGACGCTGACATCATGAAACCTATTAAAAACCGCATCACCGAATTGCTTGGCGTTGAATATCCTATCATTCAGGCTCCCATGGGCTGGATCGCGCGGGCGCAACTGGCTTCGGCCGTGTCCAACGCCGGTGGACTAGGGATCATTGAAACGTCATCCGGCCAATTGGACGAAGTGCGCGCAGAGATTATCAAGATGCGCGAGCTGACGGACAAGCCCTTTGGCGTGAACATTGCGCAAGCCTTTGTCCGCGATCCCGGCATCGTAGATTTCGTCGTTGATCAGGGCGTGAAGTTTGTCACGACGTCTGCAGGCGACCCGAACAAATATTGCGGTCCGCTAAAGGCTGCGGGTCTAACCGTATTTCACGTTGTGCCGACTTTGGCCGGCGCGTTGAAGGCGATTGAGGCGGGTGTCGATGGCCTCGTCGTCGAAGGCGGCGAGGGCGGCGGGTTTAAAAATCCCAAAGATGTTGCGCTTATGGTCCTGTTGCCGCTCATCCGGAGCAAAGTTGACGTGCCGATCGTCGCAGCTGGCGGAATGGTCTGTGGACGGACGATGGCGGCGGCGTTCGCGCTTGGTGCAGAAGCGGTGCAAATGGGGACGCGGATGGTCAGTGCGGCGGAATCGCCAGTTCACCAAAACTGGAAAGACGCGATCATCAACGCCAAGGAGACCGACACGCTGTTCCTGAACCGCCATGGCCCGGGCCCTGCATTGCGTGCGTTGCGTACCGACCGGACCGAAAAGCTGGATGTGACGCCGTCAGAAAATATCATGGGCGAAATGCGCGGCGTGCTCGATTTGTATTTTGGCGGTGACATGGAGGCTGCGATCGCGCTGTCGGGTCAAGTTGCCGGACGCATTGATACCGTAAAGCCTGCCAAACAAATCCTCGACGAAGTCATGGAAGAATTTCACGACGTTATGAACAATATGCGCAACGACTATTTGTAGGAGCCGCTTTGGACCCTGTCCTTGAAGAATTTCTGAGCGATCCCGCGGCGGATGTTTCCGCGCTGCACGATGTTGCACGGATTAAGGCAATTCTCGAGCAATGCGCACGCGATGGCCGGGCAATCAGCTATTCTGAGTTGCT
>DBOA01000211.1 GCA_002299195.1 Sphingomonadales bacterium UBA658 | reverse complement strand
CCTTCAACGTCTTCAGCGATGATGAGCAATGGACGGCCCGACTGCACCACAGCTTCGAGGATTGGCAACATGGCTTGCAAGTTGCCGAGCTTCTTTTCGTGGATGAGGATATATGGGTTGTCCAACTCGACCGACATTTTTTCGGTGTTGGTGATGAAATATGGCGACAGGTAACCACGGTCGAACTGCATACCTTCGACAACTTCGAGCTCGCTTTCACGGCCCTTAGCTTCTTCGACGGTGATAACGCCTTCCTTGCCGACCTTCTCCATGGCGTCTGCAATCATCTTACCGATTTCAGCTTCACCATTTGCAGAGATCGTACCGACCTGTGCGATTTCCGCAGAACCAGCAACTGGCTTCGAACGCTTTACTAGGTCAGCAACAACCGCGTTTACCGCAGTGTCGATGCCGCGCTTCAGGTCCATTGGGTTCATGCCCGCTGCAACCGACTTCATGCCTTCGCGAACAATGGCTTGCGCCAGAACTGTTGCAGTGGTCGTGCCGTCACCGGCAACGTCGTTGGTCTTCGAAGCAACTTCGCGAACCATCTGTGCACCCATATTTTCGAACTTGTCTTTCAGTTCGATTTCCTTGGCGACGGTAACGCCGTCCTTGGTGATGCGTGGTGCGCCGAAGCTTTTGTCGATAACAACGTTACGGCCCTTTGGACCAAGCGTTACTTTTACAGCGTCAGCAAGAATGTCTACGCCGCGCAGGATGCGTTCACGCGCATCGCGGCCGAATTTCACGTCTTTAGCAGCCATGATATTTTTCCTTTAATGATGTGCCCCAGCGAAGGCTGGGGTCCAGATTCTTGTGTTTGGACTGGATCCCGGCCTGCGCCGGGAAACATGTGCGTTGTTTAGGAAACGATTCCCAAAATGTCCGATTCCTTCATGATCAACAGGTCTTCACCGTCGATCTTGACTTCAGTGCCCGACCATTTGCCGAACAGGATCTTGTCGCCAGCTTTGACGTCGAGTGCGGTTACAGTGCCGTCATCGGCGCGTGTACCGGTACCCACGGAGACGACTTCGCCTTCCTGTGGCTTTTCCTGAGCTGTATCAGGGATGATGATCCCGCCAGCGGTTTTTGCTTCGGCCTCGACCCGACGGACGAGAACGCGATCATGCAATGGACGAAATGCCATGTTGAACTATCCTTTTTCTGTTTCGCCATCCCGCCACGCCTACATCAAGCAGGGGACGGCAATGAATGTGCATTAGCACTCATACAGGACGAGTGCTAACGGAGCCCAGATAGGGTGTTTTTATGACAGGTCAAGGACTCGGGAAGCGAATTTTTTCGCATCGTGGGTCAAGCGCGGGCTGGTAATCCCGCCGCCCGTAACGCCGCATGGGCATCGGCGATGCTGTGCTGGCCAAAATGGAAAATCGATGCCGCGAGCACAGCGCTCGCATGACCTTCACGGACGCCGTCGACCAAATGGTCAAGGTTACCGACGCCGCCGCTGGCGACAACGGGGATGTTGACCGCATCGGCAATTGCGCGGGTGAGTGCGAGGTCATAGCCGTCACGTGTACCGTCACGGTCCATGCTGGTGACGAGCAATTCGCCCGCGCCAAGTTCGGCGAGTTTTACGGCGTGCTCGAGCGCGTCAATTCCGGTTGGCTTGCGGCCGCCATGGGTGAAGATTTCCCATCCGTTACCCGTCCGCCGCGCATCAACCGAAGCCACCACGCATTGGCTGCCGAAACGTGCGGCGATATCCGCGACGACCTCCGGTCGCGCAACCGCCGCGCTGTTCACCGCGACCTTATCCGCGCCAGCCAGCAACAACGCCCGCGCATCCTCTGCGCTGCGTACCCCGCCACCGACGGTCAGCGGCATGAAACATACTTCTGCGGTGCGGCGGACCACATCAATGATCGTGCCGCGCCCTTCATGGCTTGCGCCAATGTCGAGAAAACAAAGCTCATCCGCGCCCGCCGCATCATATGCCTGCGCCTGCTCCACCGGATCACCGGCGTCACGCAGGTCGACAAAGTTAACACCCTTGACCACGCGGCCATTGGATACGTCGAGGCAGGGGATGACACGGACGCGGACGGTCATCCGCAATTCGCCATCGACGTTTCACCGCAGTCCTGAGCCATCAGCGCGGCAAGCGCTGATGAAAGTCGAAGGACGCCTATCGTTGAAGCACAAGCATTATAACCACCCTTCGACGGACGCAGCCGCAAGCGGCTGCTGCTCAGGGCTTCGGTGTGATGTGAAGACACGTTCACGCCCGCTCCGCTACTTTAATCGCGGTCGCCAGATCCAACCGCCCATCATAAATCGCACGGCCGGTAATCACGCCTTCAATCCCATCCTTGGCATGCAGCGCGAGCATGTGGATGTCATCAATGCCCTTCACCCCGCCGCTGGCGATCACGGGAATGTTTACGCGCCGCGCCAGATCAACGGTCGCGTCGATATTGCATCCGGTCAGCATCCCGTCGCGGCCAACATCGGTGAACAGGATGGACGCCACGCCCGCATCTTCGAACCGGCGCGCCAGATCGATCACCGGCATGTCGGACTTTTCAGCCCAGCCCTCGGTCGCGACAAAGCCGTCGCGCGCGTCGACCGCAACCACAATGCCGTCTTCAAATTCGCGCGCCATCTCTTTGACGAACTGCGGGTCTTTGAGCGCCGCGGTACCAATCACCAACCGCGCGACGCCCATGTCGAACCAACGTTCAACCGTCTGCGTATTGCGGATGCCGCCACCCAGTTGGATGTAACCGGGGAAATTTTCGATGATACCCTCAACCGCCTCGGCATTTTCTGGGCGTCCGGCAAAGGCGCCGTCCAAATCTACCACATGCAGGAACTCTGCGCCTTGTTCGGCAAACAGCATCGCCTGCGCGGCGGGGTCGTCGGCATAGACCGTTGCGCGGTTCATATCGCCTTCGGCCAAGCGCACAACTTCGCCGCCTTTAAGGTCAATCGCGGGGAAGACTATCACAACTGCCACTCCAAAAAGCGTTTGAGGAAGTTAATGCCATAGGCCTGGCTTTTTTCGGGATGAAACTGGACACCCATTATGTTGTCGCGGCCCACAGCAGCGACGAGAGTGCCGCCATGGTCGGTTGTCGCCAGCACGTCCGCATCGTCCGTCGCATCGAAATGATAGCTATGCAGAAAATACGCCTCGCCTGCTTCGATCAACGGCGCGCAATGCGTTGGAAGAACGTCGTTCCAGCCCATATGCGGGATTTTCAAATCTGCAGCCGGTGCAATCGCGCGGACGGTGCCACTGATCCAGCCGAGCCCGCGCGTCGTGCCGTGCTCAACGCCCGCATCGGCCAATAGCTGCATACCGACGCAAATGCCCAGAAACGCAATGCCCTCAACGCGCACGCGCTGCTCCATTGCGGCGACCATGCCATCAATCGCGGACAGCGCCTCCATACAATGCGCAAAGGCGCCAACGCCGGGCAGAACGATACGGTCGGCTTTGGCAACAATATCGGGATCGGCGGTGACATGCACGTCGCCTGCACCCGCCGCTTTCAACGCATTGTGCACCGAATGCAGATTGCCCGCGCCATAATCAATCAGCGCAAGTGACACGGCCTAGAGCGTGCCCTTGGTCGACGGGATGGCGTCTGCCTTGCGCGGGTCAATCTCGACCGCTTGGCGCAATGCGCGGGCCAAAGCCTTGTAGCAGCTTTCGACGATGTGGTGGTTGTTCGAACCATAAAGATTTTCGATGTGCAGCGTGATGCCTGCACTGGTCGCAAAGCTGTGGAACCAATGTTCGATCAGCTCGGTGTCCCACTCGCCCAAACGCGGCATGCCAAGCGACACTTTCCACACGAAATAGGGCCGCCCCGAAATATCGAGCGCACAGCGCGTCAACGTTTCATCCATCGGCGCATAGGCCGTGCCATAACGCGTGATGCCGCGTTTATCGCCCAATGCCTGCAACACCGCCTCGCCAATCGCGATGCCGGTGTCTTCGGTGGTGTGGTGCTGGTCAATGTGCAGGTCGCCAACGGCCTTCACCTTTAGGTCGATCAGCGAATGGCGCGACAGTTGCTCAAGCATATGGTCGAGAAAACCGATGCCCGTTGACACGTCATACACACCAGTGCCGTCGAGGTTGACCTCAACATCAATGGACGTTTCGTTCGTCTTGCGACTTATGGAGCCTGTACGCATGGCCGCCGATATAGCCACATGCACGCATTTGGCAAGTTGGCTTAAGGCAACAAGTATCTTGATTTCACACGCGCGGAAGTCCACCAAGCGCCCATGACCGAAGAGCATGTAGATAGCCTGATTCCTTATGATGACGTCGTGCAAGAGGCATTGCGCGCCGTCGTTGGCCGCGTGCTGGGCGATGTCGCGCGCGATGGCCTGCCCGGCGACCATCATTTCTACATCACGTTCAAGACGCAAGCACCGGGTGTTGCCATTCCGCAGCATCTGCACGAACGTTTCCCCGATGAAATGACCATTGTGCTGCAGCACAAATATTGGGACCTGAAGGTTGAGGCCGAACATTTCGAAGTTGGTCTGTCGTTTAGCCAGATCCCGTCGCATCTGTTCATCCCCTACTCCGCGATCACCGCCTTTGTTGATCCAGCCGTAGATTTCGCGCTGCAATTCCATGTCGATGCAGGCGAAAGCGAGCCCGAACCGCATGAAGAAGCCGGAAATGACGGCCCCACCGTCGTCGTCGAAGACGGCTCCAACGTCGTCAGCGTGGACTTCGGACGGAAAAAGTGACGGCGGAAACCCGCACTGAAACCGACAGTTTTGGACCGATAGAGGTCCCCGCAGACGCTTTTTGGGGCGCACAGACGCAGCGGAGTATCGCGAACTTTCCCTTTCCGGCGCATGAGCGGATGCCGATTGGCATTATCTACGGCCTTGCCCATGTGAAACGCGCCGCCGCGTTAACGCACAAAGCATCGGGCGCGCTGCCCGCGGACATTGCCGACGCAATCATCGCCGCCGCAGACGCCATATTGGCGGGGAAGCATGACGATAAATTCCCGCTCGTCATCTGGCAAACGGGCAGCGGCACGCAGTCAAACATGAATGTGAACGAGGTCATCGCCGGCATCGCCAATGAAGCGCTGGCGGGCACACGCGGCGGCAAAACGCCCGTGCACCCCAATGATCATGTCAACATGGGCCAATCGTCGAACGACAGCTTTCCCACCGCGATCCATGTCGCGGTGGCCATCGCGGTGTGGCGCGATCTGCTCCCCGCGCTGCAACACCTAACCGATGCGCTGATCGAAAAGTGCCAAGCATGGGGCGCGATCATCAAAATCGGCCGCACCCATTTGCAGGACGCAACGCCGCTGACCTTGGGTCAGGAATTTTCCGCCTTTGTAGCGCAACTGATCGCCAACCGTGCGCGGATCGAAGGGACAATTGTCCATAATGTGCAAAAGCTTGCACAGGGTGGCACAGCGGTGGGCACAGGCCTGAATGCGCCAGCGGGTTTTGACGTTGCGATTGCCGCCGAAATCTCGACCGCGACGGGCATCGCGTTTGAACCCGCCCGCAACAAATTTGAGGCGCTGGCCTCCAATGACGGGCTCGTGCATACGTCGGGCACGCTCAACACGCTGGCCGTGTCCCTTACAAAGATTGCCAACGACATCCGTTTGCTTGGGTCAGGTCCGCGCTCGGGCCTTGGCGAGCTGCATCTGCCGGAAAACGAACCGGGCAGCTCGATCATGCCGGGCAAGGTGAACCCGACGCAGTGCGAAATGCTGACGATGGTCGCGGCGCAAGTCATGGGCAATCATCAGGCGGTGACGATTGGCGGACTGCAGGGGCATTTGCAGCTGAACGTTTTTAAACCGCTCATCGGGGCCAATGTGCTGCGCTCGGTGGAGTTGCTCAGCATCGGCATGGACAGCTTTGCCAAAAACTGCGTCGCCGGCCTTGAACCGGATCGCGATCGCATTGCGGAGCTTGTCGAACGCTCATTGATGCTCGTCACCGCGCTTGCGCCCGTCATTGGGTATGACAATGCGGCCAACATCGCCAAAGCTGCACATAAAAATGGAACCACCCTGCGTGAAGCCGCGTTAGCGTCCGGACTGGTTGACGAAGCGACGTTCGATACCCACGTCAGACCGGAAGATATGGTTTGATCTCCGACACACCGTCATGCTGAACTTGTTTCAGCATCTTAATTTTTGTGGGACGGTGATAAAGTAAGATCCTGAAACAAGTTCAGGATGACGAAGTGGGTAAGCGCAAGATGACGCATATAAAAACAAGGAGCGTGAAATGCTAAAATCCATCGCAGGTGCCGTTGTCGGCGAAGTGATTGGCCGCAAACGTGGCCATGGCTTGCTGGGTGCTGGTATTGGCGTGGTGGCGACCCGTTTGGCGACGCGTTCCATTCCGGGGCTATTGCTTGTCGGCGGCGCAATCGTGGCGAAAAGCATATATGATCAGCGCAAGGGCCGCAAAGAGGGCTAACGCGCTTTCATTGCCACTAAAGCTTCCCTCTTGACGCCGGCCTGCCCTTTCGCGCACTAGCGGCTATGGGCAACACCGACAATCATAAGCCGCACGAACTGGAACGCCGGGGCCTCCTATTCGTGCTTTCGTCACCTTCAGGCGCAGGCAAATCGACGCTTTCACGCATGTTGTTGGAAGCGGACGAAAAAATCGCCTTATCGGTTTCCTACACCACACGCGAGCCGCGGCCCGGTGAGATTGAGGGCGTCCATTACCATTTCACAGACACGGCGACCTTCAAGAAAATGGCCGCAGACGGCGAATTCCTCGAATGGGCGCATGTTTTTGGCCATCGCTACGGCACGCCAAAGGGCCCGGTGGAGGAAAAGCTTGCCGCCGGATGCGACGTCCTGTTCGACATTGACTGGCAAGGCGCGCAGCAGCTGTATCAGGAAGCTGGCCCCGACGTGGTGCGCGTATTCATCTTGCCGCCATCCATCGAAGAACTTGAACGCCGCCTACACAGCCGCGCGCAAGATAGCGAAGCGGTCATCGCCGACCGCATGAGCCGCGCCAAGGCCGAAATCGGCCACTGGGACGGCTATGATTATGTCCTTATCAATGACGATGTGCAGACCTGTTTTGAAAAGGTCCGCCAGATTCTTGCCGCAGAACGCATGAAGCGTCGCCGGCAAAAGGGACTAATCGGTTTTGTGCGCGACCTCGCCGCGTCTTAAGCGGTCGGGGCAACCCCTGCGAGCAACAGCGTAATCCCGCCCAAACCGATCGACAGGTGCCAGCGCAGCTTCATCCAGCCGTCTGGCAACTGGCAGCGCGCGGAAAGCCAGCGATCCGCCAGCGGTGAACCCAGAACGAAAAACCCAAGCCACGCCAGCGACGGGCCGGGCCATTCAAGGCCCCATATCCACGGCAGATAGGTGGCGAACGCCAGCAAGCTTGGTGCCACCGCCAGCGCAAATATAGCGATCGCAGACGCATCATCACGGCGCGTGGTTACACCAAGTCCCCACCACATGCCGCCCAAGAAACTGAAGATAAACGCCGCATAGCCATAAGCCGCGGCCAGCCCAATCCAGCGATATTCCGATCCCGAAAACACCAGGATAGCGGCAAAAATCTGCGGCAACAAACCGGCATAGCCCGCGACAAATGCCGCCTTGGGCAGCGGCCTTAACGTGAATATCGCGGTGTTTTTGGGCGAAGCGTCTGTCATCAGGATTTCCTTACATGCTGCATGCACATAAGTCTGATCCCAATCTGGGCCAAGATGGTCTTTTACCTATGGTTAAGCTTACACACCGGGCGCCAGCAGGTCGAGAAACCGGACGGCGGCCATGAATTCAGCGGCGCGGTCATTGCGGTTTTTCTGCGCCCAATGGTCCTCGCCCCACAATTCTTCCTGCCACAGTTCATCGAGGCAACTGGCGTTCCAGATATCTTCCGCCGAACCCGCGCGTTCGACAACCGCCAGCGTCGCGATCAGTGATCCGGACAGATGCGCCAGCTTTGCCATGGCGGCCAGTTCGAACGTGCCGCGTGCCGCCACTGCAGCGCGCAGGGTTTCGAGCGTCGCTTCGGGCTGTGGCTGGTGCATGATGCCCTCCACAATCACAAAGCTGACATCATAACGGGTGCGTGCCCAATCGAGCCACGGGTCCCAGATTTCGGCTTGCCGGTCCGCCAATGCTTCACCCGCAGCGCCGCGATAACAAAACAGATCGGTTTCACCATAGGCGGCAATCGCGGCGGCAAAGCCATCCCTATCGGGACCAATGCGATCAATCGCCGCGTTGGCAAAGCCCGTCATCGGCATCACCAGCGGATCGACGGTCTTTTCCACCGCGTCCCATTCGGCAACCACCGCATCCGCCAGCTTTTGCGTCGGCAGCGCGAGCACATTGTGCGTGGGTGTTTTAATCGGCCGGCCATCCAGCCGCACCGCATGTCCAAAACTGCTGGGCTCTAGGGTAACCTCTTTCCAAAATCGTCTCATGGCTGCGGCTTGCTCTTCCACTTTTTGGCCAGAAACACCGGCACGAGAAGGAACGCGAACATGCCGATCAAAAACAGCACATAACCCGCGGCGATGGGCAGGTCAAAGGCCTGACGCGCGATAACGGCCAGCCCGATCACCAACATGATCGCGCCGCCAATCCGGCACAGGTTGATAACCAGAAACCGATATTGCGCCTGCGTATCGTCGCGCGCATTGTCGTCATTCGGCGTCATGCAAAATTCTCCAGATAGACTTTCAACTCATCCATGCTCTCGGCGATGTAATCGGCGCCTGCCTCGCGCAAGTCATCCACGCTGTGATAGCCCCAATTGACCCCGACAGTGCGTGTTCCCGCCGCGCGGCCCATGTGGATGTCGTACACCGTATCGCCAATGACAACCGCATTGGCGGCGTCGGCCCCTGCTTCAGCCAAGGCTTGATACACCATCGACGGATGTGGCTTTGACGGGTGGCGGTCCGCGGTCTGCAATGTGACGAACAA